>NZ_JBIWKX010000030.1:0-104960 GCF_044765885.1 Amycolatopsis sp. NPDC102389 | reverse complement strand
CCGCCCCCCCACTTCTTTCCGTGCTCGTCTCTTTTTTTGTGTTGTTGTTGTCGTGTTTTCGCTTGGGGTGGGTTTGGCTTGTTTTAACACCCCCCCCCCCCCCCCCCCCCCCCCCACCCCCTTGCGAAACCGCGCACATCACCTAAAACGGGCGCCACGGTCTCGCAAAGTGTCCCTTATGGACAGTCGAGAGCCGGCTGAGGCTCTTGAGTAGGCCCGCTTCACCACAACACGTTTGTCTATCTCTTGTTGACAGTGGCTCAGCTAGCAGCCATTCGACTCTTGCCGGGCAAAGTAGGGAAGGAGGCCTTCGCTACCTAGCTCCCCGGGCCTAGGTTGTCCACAATCCCTCCCACCTGTGGACAACTCGGCTCACGCCCGCCTTCCCGCCCCCATCGGCGATAGACTGGCTTCGGGGTCGCCCCCCTGGGACGGGCGGGGGGTTTGGGTAGTGACTTAAGAGCGTGGCTGTTCCCAGAGCCAGAATTCGATGCCCTGGTCGTCCACGCAGTCGGCGCTCAAGCCGTAGGGCTGCCGTTCGGTTTCGCCTGCCTGGCCGCCTTGGGCCCGGACACGGTCGAGGGCGGCGGCGAGATCGTCGACGGCGTACATGACCTTCCAGCCCACCTGCCGCCCCGGGCCACCCCAGAGTCCGCCCTGCAGGCCGGAACCTTCGACACCCCAACCGCCTTCGACCCGTCCAGGCGAGAACTGCCAGCCCAGAACGGCGCCGTAGAACGCCTTCGCGCGTTCGTCGTCCGGGACCTGGAAGGTGAAGTATCCCGCTTCGCCGTGCCGGATCGGCTTAGCGTCGGGAGCCGATCGAGGCGCCGCCTGCGCGACAAGCCACCGCTGGCCGTACGGATCCTTGATCGCCCCGCTCAGCCCGTGGCCTTCGTCCGCGACGGGACGCTCCAGTTCCCCGCCCAGTTCCACGGCCCGCGCCGCCGACGCGCGCACGTCCGCGACCTCGATCCGGATCAGCGGGCCACCCGCGGCGGCGACGACGTTCCCCAGCTCGGGGAACTCTTCCGCGAGCATCAGCACGCTGTCCCCGATGGCCAGTTCCGCGTGCCCGACGCGTCCGTCCTCCATCACGATCGGATCGGACCGCCGCCGCGCCCCGAACACCTCGACATAGAAATCGAGCGCGGCGCGGGCATCCGTCACCACGAGGTACGGCGTCAAAGAGCGGACTTCGGCATCGGTATCGAGGGTCATATCGGCTCCGTTCAGGACGGCGCGACGAAGGTTGTCGCGCAGTTCGGCGGCGAAGAGCGGGTCAGGCTCGACAGGCTGCGAGGGCGCGCGAAGCGCGTCGAACGGATCAGGCATCGCGACCCTCCTTCTCCTGATAAGCACGCCGGAACGCGGCACGGGCCCGTACGAGCAACGCCTCCGTGGCGTGCACCGTGCGCTCGAGATGGCCGGCGACCTCCGGGACCGGGAGGCCGTCGACGTAGCGAAGCGTCAACGCGGCTTGATGATGCGGACCGAGCGACGCGAGCACCTCGCGTGCCAGCAGCGCGTCCAGCCGTTCGTCCCACGGATCGGTGTACTCCTCCTCGTGGACGAGCCGCAGCCCGCGTTCCTCGCGTTCCTTGCGCCGCCAGTGATCGGCGAGCTTGTGCCGGGCGACGCCGATCAGCCACCCGGTGCTCACCGGCGGTGCGAGCTCCTTGCGACAGGCCCTCACCGCGCCGAGGAACGTCTCCGACGTCAGTTCCTCGGCGAGGGTGCGATCACCGCACCGGGACAGCAGGTACCCGTAGACCTCCGGCAACGCCGTCTCGTACAGAGACAGCAGCGCGAAGGCCGGGTCCCGATGCACCCGTGGTTCCGTCACATCCCCATCGTCGCTCGGGGAGCCACAACTCCGACGGGTGAAAGCGAACTTTCTCAGACCCGGGGATCCGGCAGCCGCCGCGCGACCGTGATCACGCCGACCGTGAGCACCGCCTGAATGCCGATGACCAGCGCGAACGCGCCCTTCATCCCGAGCGGCCCGGCACCGACGGACGCGAACAACGTCCCCAGTGTCGCCACGCCCAGCGCCATCGCGGCCTGCTGCGACGTCGTCAGCATCCCGCTGCCGACCCCGGCGATCTCCGGCGGCACCTTCGACAGCACGATCCGGAACACCGTCGTCATCGCCAGGCCTTGGCCGAGACCGCACAGCAGCATCCCCGGCGCGAAGTCGAGCACTCCCAGATCCGGCCATTCCAGCAGCACGGTGCCGATCAGCACCAGCAGCCCGAGCAGCTGCACCGAGAGACCGACGGCCACGACCCGCTGCCCGAACCGCGTCACCAGGCGGCTGCTGACCAGGCACATCGCGAAGAACGCGAGCGAAAGCGGTGCCGTCACCAGGCCGGAACCGAACGGCCCCAGGTGCAGGCCGTCCTGCAGCGTCACCGCGAACACGAACATGAACGCGCTGAACCCGATGAAGAACGGCACCCCGACCATCAGCCCTTGCCGCACACTCGGCATCCGCATCACCGACGGCGGCAGCAGCGGGACACCGCCTCGGCGTTCCATCCGGCGCTCGACGTGGACGAACGCGGCCGCGGCGAACGGGAACACCACGAGCAACGCGACCGTCCACAGTGGCCAGTGCAGTACCGGTCCTTCCGCCAGCGGGAGCAGCAGCGACACCAGCGCGATCGCCAGGAAGACCGTGCCGGGACGGTCGATGCCGATCGGGTTCCGCGAGCGGCTTTCCGGGATGAGCCGTCGCGCGACCACCAGACCGGCGATCCCGACGGGCACGTTGACCAGGAAGATCGGCCGCCAGCCGGTGCCCCACAGATCGGCGGCGACCAGCGCCCCGCCGAGGAACTGGCCGAGCACCATCGAAAGCCCCGCTGTCGCGCCGTAGAGACCCAGAGCCTTGGACCGGCGTTCACCGGTCGTCGTCGCCTGGATGATCGACAGCACCTGCGGAAGCATCAGTGCGGCTGCCGCCCCCTGCGCGGCCCGTGCCAGCACCAGCGTCAACGCCGTCGGTGCGATCCCGCAGAGCAGGGAGGTGACGGTGAACGCGGCCAGCCCGATCAGGAACAGCTTGCGGCGGCCGAAGGCGTCACCGAGCCGTCCGCCGACGACGAGCAGGACGGCGTAGGCGATCCCGTAGGCCGCGACCACCAGTTCCAAGGTGGCCGACGAGGTGCGGAGGTCCGAACCGATCGCGGGCAGGGCGATGTTGACGATGAAGAAGTCGATGAGGGGAAGTGCCGCCCCCAGCAGCACGGTGGCCAGGCCCGCCGAGGTCAGGGCCGGCCCGGCGGTGACGCGCGCGGGCGTCACCGGAACTTGCGTCGAAGTCATGAGTACCACGATCAGCCGATCGCGACCCTGGTACCAGGAGTGTGTTTATCCTGGTACCACCACTACCTGGTAACCGGCTTCGAGCTTTGCGAACCTGATGAGGTGACCATGACCGTCGATTCGCGAGTGGCCGAGGTGCGGCGGCACGAGCTGGCCGCGTTCCTGCGCAGCCGCCGCGAGCGCATCACCCCGGACCAGGTCGGCCTGCCGATCAGCGGCAGGCGCCGCACGCCGGGACTGCGCCGCGAGGAGGTCGCGCAGCTGGCCGGGGTCGGGGTCACCTGGTACACGTGGCTCGAACAGGGCCGCGACATCAACGCGTCCGAGCAGGTCCTGGACGCGATCTCCCGCACCCTGCGGCTCGACCCGCACGAGCACACGCATCTGTTCACCCTCGCCGGCGCACCCGAACCGCCGCTGGAGAAGGACTGCAAGCTCCTCAGCCAGAACGTCTACCGGATGATGAACAAGCTGGAGCCGTTCCCGGTCTGCGTGCGCAACGCGCGGTGTGACATCCTCGCCTACAACCGCGCTTACGACTGGCTGATGGGCGGCCTCGACGACATCCCGTTCGAGGAACGCAACACGCTGATCCAGTGCCTGACCAATCCGGACTGGCGCCGCAGGCTCCCGGACCTGGAGCTCAACCTGCCCCGGGTGGTCGCCGGTTTCCGCGCCGCGATGGCCGAACATCTCGCCGAGCCGGCGTGGAAGAACCTGGTCAAACGCCTGCGGCAGGAGTCCGAGCTCTTCGAACGAATGTGGAAGGAACACGACGTCTCCGGCGAACGGATCGTGCTCAAGCGGTACCTGCACCCGGACGTCGGCCTGCTGCGGTTCGAGTTCTCGTACCTGTACCTCGGGCGGCGTTCCGAGATCTCGCTGGCGACGCTGACCCCGGCGGACGACGAGACCGCGGCGAAACTCCCCAGCTCCTTCTGAAGGGGGAGGCGGACCAGGCTCGCGAGGGAGCCTTTCCACGGCGCGAAAGCCGACGCTGGGTGCATGACCGCAGCGATGGCTCCACCCAAGATCTCCAGCCTCCGCCTGATCGTCTGCTACGCGGCGATCCTCGGCACACTCCCGTATCTGACGTTGAAGGCGTCCTGGGTCACCGGGGGCGGCCTCGGCCTCCGTGATCCGTCCTTTGTGGACTCCGACCTGATGATGTTCGCGAACCTGGTCACCGGCGGGATGGACGTCGTCGCGGTGATCCTGGCGCTGGCGTTCACGTACTCCTGGGGCCGCCGGATCCCCGCGCCGCTCGTGCTGTTCCCGATCTGGATCGGCACCGGGCTGCTCGCGCCGATCGTGCTGGACCTCCCGGTGATCGTCGCCGACCTGACCACGGCGCAGCTCACCGAACTGCCGCTGGAGAACTGGGTCTGGGCCGTCGTCTACGGCGGATTCGCCTGGCAGGGGATCCTGTTGCTGACCGCGTTCGTGCTCTACGCCCGTGATCGCTGGTGGTTCGTCGTCACCGGCACCGTGAAGCCGGGGACCCTCGGTGCGGCGGGTGTGCTCGGCATCGTCGCGGCTCTCGTTTCCGCGACCGGTCACTCGATCTGGGCGTCCGGCTTCGGCGGCATCGCGGCCCGCGGCCAGGACGTCGTGATCGCGGTGCTCGCCGTCCTCGGCGCGCTCGCGCTGGCGAATGTCTCACGAGGACGGTTCTGGCCGCGGCTGGTGCTGGTGTGGACCGGCGCCGGGGCGATGGCGGGCACCGGGGTGTGGGGCCTGTTCAGCGCGCTCACCATGGGATCCGCCGATCACGCGGCGGTGCTGGCCGTGCAGGTGATCGGCGGAGTGCTGATGATGACCTCGATCCTGCGGCGGTTACCCGCGGTCGAGCAGGCGACGTGATTCCTTGCTGAAGGTGGGAACCGTTCTCTCGAATCTTTCGAGGAACTCGCTCAACGTTTCCGGTGGTCGTTCGAGGGCACTGACCTGTTCGCACAAGCAGCGAAGTGTGGCCGCCGGAGACAGATCGAGTCGATCGAGCAGAAAGTCGTCCGGATGTATGGCCTCGAGCTGGTGGGGTTTGAGGGCTGAGGCTGGGAAGTCCTTGAGATTGGCGGTCACGATCACAGCGGCGTTCGCGTGTGCGGCCGCGGCCAGTACGTGCCTGTCCTTCGGGTGGTTGGTCATGGTCGGAATCAGCCGCTCGTAGCCGGTGACCTCGGCGTCTGGGAAGGCCGAACGCATGCCGGTCAACCGTCGCTTCGCTTGCAGCGGCTCGAGTCCGAAGTGCCCGACGAGGTTCCGCTCGACCTCATCGAGTACTTCGTCCGACCACAGAACGCGGTAAGTGCCTGCCTCGGCCAGGCGTAGCAAGAGATCCGTCAACCGGATCGGGATGAGCACGCAAGCATCGAGGAAGGCGGGAAACGGCACGGCTAGCGAGTCTGGACGAACCCGTCGACGATGTCATCGCTGCCGTCCCGGCTCGCCGAAGCTGTCAGCTCATCGAGTATTCCTTGCCGTTCCGCACGAGAGCGTGCTCGGTAGTCGAGCAGGTCGCTGAGAAGGACCCGCCGGTGACGTCCCGGTTTTTCGAACGGGATCTCGCCGGACTCCAGCAGTTTGACCAGGGTGGGCCGGGAGACGTTGAGCAGGTCGGCCGCCTGTTGGGTGGTCAGGACGGCGTTCAACGGTGCGATGTTTATGGCGAAGCCCTGGGACATCGCCTTCACGACGTCCCGAAGTACGTCGTAGACCTGCTCGGGAAGTGACACCTCGCTGCCGTCCGGGCCCACCAATTTCGCCAGATGGGCCGGCGAGGCCGCGATCATGAACTCGTCGAGCCGCCGGAGCTCTCGACGGGCGTCCGGCTCGGTGGCCGAAGGCGGGAGCACGGTGTGCTGCCCGAACGTCGATGTCATGTCCACTCCTCTCGGCTACCCGGATGTCCGCTCCACGATAAACGAAAAAAACGAAAGCCGCACTCCTGCGGCGGCTACCGCACGCGGCGTAGCCGGGAAGCCGCTTTTCAACGGACGCGATCCGCCCCCGCCCCGGGTAGCTTCGTCCTGTGCTGCTGAAGGAACGGTATCCGTGGAGCCCCTGGGTGGGCCGCGTCCTGCGCGTGGTGCTGCCGCTGGGATTCGTCCTCGGCGCCACGAGCGGTGCCTCGCGCTGGCAGCCGGACGCGCCGCACCTGACCACGTCCGGCGTGCTGTGGCTGGTCGCCACCGCGGTGCCGCTGCTGATCGTGCACCGCTTCCCGATGATGATCTTCCTGCTCACTTCCGCGCTGACACTCGGCTACTACGCGTCGGACAACCCCGGCGGACCGGTGATCGTGCTGCCGACCATCGCGTTGTTCGTGCTCACGAAGATCCGCGGGCCGATCGTCGCCGGGATCACCGGCGGGTCGCTGCTGGCGGCCGCGGGGATCGCGCTGTTCGTCCGGCACGGGTTCGGCGGTTTCGACCTGCGGGCCGGGCTGGGCCTCGTGTGGGTGATCGCGGTCGTCGGGATCGGGACGGCGGTGCGCAACGGGCTGGCCGCCGCGCGGGCCCGCCGCGAGCAGGCCGACGAGCACCGCCACCGGATGGCCGAGCAGGAGCGGCTCACTATCGCCCGCGAGGTGCACGACGTCGTCGCGCACAGTCTCGCGATGATCAACGTCCAGGCCGGGGTCGCCGCGCACGTCGCCGACAGGCGCCCTGAGCAGGCGAAAGAGGCGTTGCTGAACATCAAGGAAGCGAGCGCTTCGGCGCTGAAGGACCTTCGCGCGACGTTGGCCGTGCTGCGTTCCGGGGAGGACAAGGCGCCCGCGCCGAGCCTCGCCCAGGCCGACGAGCTGTTCGAGCACGCCCGCGCCGCCGGGCTGGAGGTCCGCGTCGACGGCGAGCCGGGGGAGCTGCCCGCCCCGGTCGACGGCGCCGCGTACCGGATCCTGCAGGAATCGCTGACGAACGTGGTCCGCCACGCGAACCAGGCGCGCGGTGTCGACGTCAGGTTCGAGCGGAAAACCGGTGCGCTGACGCTGCTCGTCCGCGACGATGGCCGTGGCGCCGTCGAGCCCGCGCCTGGGCACGGGCTGCGCGGGATGTCCGAACGGGCGGCCGCGCTGGGCGGCGCGCTCACGACGTCCGTGGTGAACGGCGGCTTCCAGGTCCGCGTGGACTTGCCCATCAAGGGAGAAGAATGACGATCCGGGTGGTTCTCGCCGACGACCAGGTGCTGGTCCGCGCCGGTTTCCGGGTGTTGCTCGAGACCGAAGACGGTTTCGAGGTCTGTGCCGAGGCGGGCGACGGCGAGCAGGCCGTCGCCGCCGCCGTCGAGCACCGGCCGGACATCGTCGTGATGGACGTCCGGATGCCCGGCGTCGACGGGCTCGAAGCGACGCGGCGGATCACCGCGAACCCCGAGCTGGCCGGGGTGAAGGTCCTGGTACTGACCACTTTCGACGTTGACGAGTACGTCTACGAGGCGTTGCGCGCCGGCGCGAGCGGATTCCTGCTGAAGGACACCGATCCGGTGGAGCTGCTGCGGGCGCTGAAGGTGGTGGCCGCCGGCGAGGCGCTGCTGGCGCCGACCGTGACCCGGCGGCTGATCGCGGAGTTCGTCGACCGGCCGGAGAACCGCCGCATCGACGTGAGCGCCGTCCGCGAGATCACCGACCGTGAACGCGAGGTCCTCGGCCTGGTCGCCGGCGGCATGTCGAACGACGAGATCGCGGCGCATCTGGTGATCTCGACGGCCACCGCGCGCACGCACGTCAGCCGCATCATGACCAAGATCGGGGCGCGCGACCGGGCACAGCTGGTGGTGCTCGCCTACGAGTCGGGGCTGGTCAGCCCTCGCCGGGACTGAGGTTCCCCCAAAATGCTGAGATTGCCGAAAACCTCCGCCGGTCACGGGGAGTCGTCAAGTGCCACAGAACGTTGACACTCCGTGAATTCCTCGCCTGCCCGTCCCGGCGGCACTCCTCGCAAGGGGCGTGCATCTGCACGTGCACCTAGATCGCCTGCGCGCTTTCTTCGTCTCCACCAGGAGTCCAGCGGGGCGAACGGCGAATTCCGAGCGGTGACGAGAAATCAGACAGGCGTACGGCTAACCCTGATTTCCGGATGAGTCCAGCGGTATCGTGCGGAACTTCGTTCACGAAATCATGCACGGTGCGTGATTTTTTCGCCGGTCATCGGCTAAGGCAATGGTCACTTTCCGTCGCGAAATCGCTCCCTGGACGGGTTCTGCTCGCTCGGTGTTGCTTTGTCGCAATGGCGCTGAGCATTAGTCTCCGGCTGAACGGCAAGGGGGATTTCACCTACCCGACGTGATTCTCACCCGGCCGGGCAAGAATTCGATTCACCTTTTTCTCTCACTGGGAGTCACTATTGACGGCAAAGACACCTGACCCGCGTCTGGCGGGCAGGGACTTCCTGGCCGCGGTCACCGAACGGCAGCGCCGTCGGCTGCTCGACCTCGGCAGACATGTGGATCACGCGGCGGGTACGACCTTGCTCAACCAGGGTGATCCGGCGCCACCGGTGCTGATCCCGCGGTCCGGCTACGTGAAGGCGCTGCGCGCGGCCCAGGGCGGCTCGCCGCCGATGATCGTGGACCTGCTCGGCGCCGGTGACGTGCTCGGCGTCGAGGACTGCCTGGCCGGACGGCCGAGTCATCTCTCGTACGTCGCCACGAAACCGGTTCGCGTGCTGGAGATCCCCGGCCACGCCTTCCGCGGGCTTCTCGACGAAGATCACGAGGTGATGGCCCTGATCACCATGGACCTGGCCGTCCGGCTGCGGCTGCGGAACGTCGTGCTGGGGTTCGCGACGGCCAAGGTCCGGAGCAGGCTGACCGCGTTCCTGACCAGAGTGCAGGCGCTCTACGGGGTTCCCGGTGACGACGGCATCGTGATCGACGTGGGGCTGAACCACGCGGACATCGCCTCCGCGATCGGCGCTTCGCCCGCGTCGGTCAACGCCGAGATGGCGAAACTGAAGAACGAGGGATATCTGAGCACCGGCTACAAGACGATCCACGTGAAGAAGCGCTTGCGTGAGGACGGCCCGCCGCTCATTCCGGTCCCGGCCGCGCGGCGGCGGATTCCGCAGCTGAGGATCCCGCGGATCGCGATGGGGTGAACGGGGCTTTCCCTGCGGAAAGCCCCGTTCCTCTCCTTCATGCGCCGCGGGGTGCGCAAAATCAGGTCAGCTGCGCCTCAGCTGAAGCGCGAGCCGTATGACGAATACGACGGCCAGCGCGGCGACCAGGGCGATTTCCCAGGCCATGGCTGCTCCTTATCGGCCGGCATCCGAACTCGTCGAATGCTCTGCCCTTAAGGCGCATGACCGGGGGAGGACGTTCATCGACACGGCCCAACTCACACTTTCGGACCAACGCCACGCCCACTATCCGTCGCACGTGGAGAGCTACAAAGCGCTCTCGACCGCCGCCCACACCCGATTCGGGTCGAGATCCATCGGCCGGGAGTCCGGATCCGGTCGCAGCCGCCGCAGCAGCACCTGCTGCACCAGCGTCGCCGGCCGGTCCGCCGCGGCCACCCGCCGCCAGAACAGGTGATCCTCCAGGCCCTCGAACAGCACCTCGGTGTTCCACCCGCCGAACTCGTCGACCAGCGACCGCCGCACCAGATAGCCGCTGCCCAGATACGGCAGCGTCCGCAGGCGCCGCTCCTCCGGCGGCAGGGCGCCGACCAGGCCGTCCACCGGGTCCGCGACCGGGCAGTGCACGACGTCGGCGCCCTCCGAAACGGCCAGCAGGCGCTCCAGCAGGAACTCCGAAGCCCGCATCCCGCCGTCGAGCACCAGCAGCCACGACGCCGTCGAACGCTCCAGCAGCGAGTTCCGGGTGAGCCCGCGGCCGAGCGGGGTGTCGTGCAGCAGGACGTCGTACGGGCGCGGGCGCGGCCACGGACGCACGCCGTCCTCGCCGACCAGCACCTTCCGCGGTGTCACGCTGCCCGTGAGCAGGTCGTTCGCGAGATCGTCCGGGTCGACCTCGCCGGTCCGGCGCACGATCAGCACGTCGACATCGGCGGTGCCCGGCAGCGAAGCCGCCGCAGGCTCCCAGGTTCGCGTCGCGATCCGCCGGGCACCGGCGGCGCGCTGCGCGATCCGCGCCGACAACGCCGTCCCGCGTGCCGAAGCCGGCCCGGCGGCGGAGCGGTCGCCCGCGAACCGCGCGTCGAACGACGGGGTGTCGATCGCCAGCGCGTTCTCCGGGTTCCGCAGGCTCGTCGCCAAGGCCCGGGCCGGTGCGATGTCCGCGGCGGGCGCCGAACCCAGCGAGGACGCCAGCTCGATCAGCCGCCGCGCGGACGCCGTCATGTCCAGCGACTTCACGAAGCCGTAGGCGGCCGAACGCAGATGCCGTTCCCGTTCCGGCTCGTCGGCGAGCGCGGCGACGACCGAGCCCAGCGCCTCCGGCCGCGCGAGGACCAGATGCTCGCCGGGGACCAGCGGTTCGACGTCGACGGACGTCTCGCTGACCACCACACAGCCGTTGGTCATCGCTTCGAGCGTGCGCACCCACTCCAGGGTCTGCTTCCGCTCGCGGTGCAGGTTCAGCAGGAACCGCGACCGCGCGAGATGTTCGAATTTCGCCTTGCCCGGCAGGAAGTCGACGCGGGCGGCGGTCATCGGCTCGTGCGGCGGGGTCAGCAGCCGCGTCCGGAGGCCGGCGAGGTCCCGCGCGTACGAGCCGAGCAGCACCGAACGACGCCGTTCGGCCGTGCCGAGGTAGGTGACGTCGAGGTCGCGCGGGCTGTCGAGGTCTCCGCCCCACAGATCCCACAGCGGGCTGTAGCCGAGCTGGAAATGCTCGACGGCGATCCCGCGCCGCCGCAGTTCGGCGGTCGAATCGGTGTTGATGTCGACGGCGCCGCCCAGGATGGACAGCAGTTCGGCGTTGCGCTCGAAGGTCGCCGTCCCGGGATGCTCCACGCAGAACCCGATGGTGCGGCGGCACTGCGCGGCGGTCGGGAAGCCGTCGTCCGGGATGGTCACGAAGTATTCATGGGGGACGACGACGTACACCGTGTCGCCGCCGGTCTCGGGGTACTTGCCGACCGCGGTCGTGGCCTTGCCGCCCGCCGTGCGCACCGCGTCGGCGACCACCTCGAGGAGTTCCTCCATGAAGGCGGATCCGCCCTCGGCGGAGACGAAGCAGAGTTCGGTCACGGCCGGTCCATCTTCTTCCGCACGACGCGCAGCGGAGCCGTGACCCGCCAGCTGACGGTGCGGCGCGTGGCGTCGAGTTCCCTGGCCATCTCGGCGGCGAGCCGTTCGGCGTTGAGCAGCCGCTGCCGGTCGGCCGACGGTTCGCCGCCGGGCAGCACGTCCGCGTCGACGACGCCCGCCGACACCACGAGTTCGGCGTCGAGCAGCGCGAGCCGCAGCTTGTCCCGCTCCTCACGGCAGGTCTTCAGCTCCGCGCGCAGCGAGTCACGCTGCTGGTGGGCGAGCAGGACCTCGGCCTCCAGCGCCTGAAGACGCGCCTTCGCGACGTCGAGCTCTTCTTGCTGCGAGGCGAGCCTCTGGTTCACGGCGGCGGACTCTCCTTCGTCCGGCGCGGCCGCGGCGGCCTCGCGCAGCTCGTGCTCGGTTTCGGCCAGCTTCGCCTTCAGCCGGTCCTGCTCGGCGGTGAAAACCTGCCGCTCGGCCCGGAGCCGGGTCAGCTCGGCCTGGACACGGCCGGGAATGTCGGTGTCAGACATGAACGCCCCCACTCAGTTCGGTCAGGATTTCGGAGTACTCGCGCGCGTAGCCGGCCGGGTCGAGCCACGGCAGCAGCTTCTCGTGGGCGGCCTTGGCCATCTCACGGCGGCGCGTGGCCGACGTACCCAGCGCCCGCAGCAAAGCCGCGGTCAGCGCGTCGACGTCGTTGGTCTCGAACAGCCAGCCCGTCTCGCCGTCGACGATCATCTCCCGCGCGCCGAATACGTCGGTCGCCGCGACCGGGACGCCACAGCAGACGGCTTCGAGGATCGAGCGCGGCAGCGACTCGATGTCGGAGCTGTTCACGAAGATGTCCGCGGCCTGCAGCCAGCGCAGCGGATCCGGCTGGATCGGCACCAGGCTGACCGACTTCTCCAGCCCGGCGCGCTCGACCGATTCCTCCATCGCCAGCCCGTACGGCGACGGGTGCAGGCCGACGATGGACAGCTTCGCCTCGGGGTGGATCTTGTGGATCCGCTCCATCGCCGAGATCAGCGGCGCCTGCCCCTTGCGGGATTCCGCGATGCCGATGTTGACCAGCACGATGTCGTCCGGCGAGTAGCCGAGCATGGTGCGCGCCTGGTGCCGCGTCTCCGACCGTGTCCGGCCGCCGAACTTGTGCATCGGCGTGCCGTAGCGGACCGTCCGGCAGCGTTCCGGCTTGCTGTACGGCAGGAACATCTCGCGGGTCGCGTCCGCGACGAACAGCAGCCTGTCGACCTCGGCGAGGGTGCTTTCCCAGCGCCGCCAAACCGCGGCGGGCGGTTTCACCGGTCCCCAGTTCTGGTAGGCGAACGCGGGCAGCGAGAAGCTCTCGTGGATCACCCACGCCGTCGGCATCCCGGCGCGCTTCGCCGCGTCTGCGCCGACGAAGCCGCCGAGAGTGTTGACGAGCGCGACGCCTGCTCCGGAACACTTCGCGAAGCGCGCCAGCTCGGCGACGTGTCCTTCGTACGCAGGCACCGTCTGATTCCGGTAGTGCGTCGTGACGTGCACGGGGATGCCGAGTTCGTGGCAGTCCGCGCGCAGCGGGCCATCGGTCTCACTCACCAGGCTGACCTGCCAGCCGTGGTCGGTCACCATCCGGCTCAGCAGTTCCTGCAGCCACAGCTGACCGCCGCCGACGCCGAGGCTGTGCGTGAACACCAGCACGTGCTTCGGATCGGTCGGGATGTTCACCCGCGCCATCGCGCGGGCCGTGTCGCCCGCCAGCTCGTCGGCGAGTTCGGCGTCGTCCACGTCCGCGACGGGGTTGCGAAGCGTGAAGGTGCGCTTCGCCGACACGACCTCGCCGACGCCTTCGGTGCGGTACCGGACGCGAAGCGACAGCGTCCGCTCTTCGCCGTACGGGAGGTCGACAGGCACCCATGCCTCGAAGCCGCTCACCGCGGCGTCGTCGAAACCGGGGAACTCCTTGGGCACGTCCTTGCGCGGCAGCCGGGTGCGCGCACTGACCGTGCCGCCGCCCTCGACCATGACCTCGATCAGGCTCGGCGCACGGCCCTGTAGCAACGCCCAACCCGTCACGTAGACGACGTGTCCTTCGGTGACCTTGCCCTGCTTCGGCGCCTCGATTTCGCCCAGCCACAACGGTTCTTCACCCGGCAGCGTTCCGACGTGGACGGTCGCCTGGTTCAGCACGCGCTCGTCCGGACCGGTGACGACGATGTCCTGGACACCCGCGGGGACCCAGGACCCCGGGACCGCGCGCCAGCCGAAGGTGCCTTCGGGCGCGCCCGGGCACGGCTCGGGGAACAGGTTCGCCTCGACGTCCGCGATGGTCACGGACATCTCGCCGATCCGGCTGATCCCGGTCGTCCAGCCCCGGAGTTCGAACAGGTGCCCGACCGGCCGGTCCGGGGTCAGAATGCCGGCGGTATGCAGGCTCGTCATCGCTTCGCTACCTCGTCTTCGTTCGCCGCCACACCGGCGTCGACCTTGGATGAACGGTACTCGTGGACGGTTCTCGCGAGGCGCGTTCGCCAGATTTCCGCGATCGCCGCGCGTATCTCGTCCGTGCCGTGCGCCGTACCGCACGAGCCGATCGTCGAGAAGGCGACCTCACGCGCCACCGCACCGTCCACAAAGGAGGGATGGAGCCCGATCAGCACGCCGAGCCAGCCCGCCAGCTCGCGCATCGAGCCGCCGTCCGCCGCCGCGGACCAGCCCGCGCCGGTGAGCTTGTCGGCCAGCACCAGCACGCCGCGTTCGATCACCTCGGGCACCCCGGCGCCCGCGTGCCGCCACTCGAGGTCGATCGGGCGCAGCGTCGCACCGTCGACGAGGACGTTGTGCGGCACCAGATCCCACAGCGCCTCGACCCCGCGCGCGGCCTCCGCGCGGACGAGATCCCGCCAGCCGGTGAGCAGCTCCGCGACCCGCTCCGGCTCGTCGAGCAGGACTTCGACCATCGTCGGGGCGTCGTACACCTTGTCCGTGCAGGGCCCGACCGAGATCCCGGCCACCGGCGGCGACGGCACCAGCGGCACACGGCGGACTTCGGCACCGTCCCCGGTGCGCACGACGTCGGCGCGCGTACACGCGAACGCGGCGCGCTCGGCGGTGTTGAAGTAGGTCGCGAGGCGGAACGCGGGCCACAACGTGGCGGCGCCGGGACCGCAGAGCAGGGCGAGACCGTTCGCGGGACCACCGGCGATCGCCGCGGACAGCCGGGGCAGTTCGGTGTCGATCCGAGCGCTCCGGACCGCGCGGGCGACCTCGTGCCCGGGGGAACAGAGCAGCTCACGCCCGACTTCGAGGCCCGCCGCCGCGAGCGTCCCGGCGACACCGCGAGAAGACGTCAGCACCACGACGGCGCCCATCGGCGACAGCCGTTCGCGAACCGAGTCCAGCAGGCTTCGCGTCGCGTACGGCTGCTGAACGACGACGAGGTCGTAGCCGTCGGCGGGCGGGCGGTCGTGCACCGAGACCGTGCCGAGGTCACGGGTGCGGAACCGCACCGCGGCGGCGCGGACCGGGTCGGCCTCGACGGCGTGCACCGTCGCCGAGACCTCGCCCAGATACCTGGTCAGACCCCCGAAACCGGCACCGATCTCCAGGACCCGCGCCGCCTTCGGCAGCACGAGCGCCCGCAGGACGTTCGCGGCGCCGTGGTCGAGCGGGACGCGCTCGGCGGCGTCCCACCCGGCGAAGTGCAGCTCGTCGGACAGCGAACCGGTGTCCTCGGCCAGGGAGAGCAGGGTGGTGAGCAGCCGTGCCGTCTCCGCGGTCATCACCTCAGCTGGTGACGGCGTAGTTTTCCAGCGTCTTCTTCACCGCACGCTGGTACGTGCCGCTCAACGCCTTCTCGCCGTCTTCCCCGCCGAGCGGGTTCTGCAGGATGTCGACGCGGACGATGTTGTTGCCGCTGATCCACGTGCCCCGGTAGGTGCCCTTGTCGCCGTCGATCTTCTTCTGGAAGTTCAGCTTCGGCGGCATACCCGGGAGCGGCTCGGTGATCTGCACGAACCCGTTGCTCGTCTGGTACTGGCGCAGCTGCTTGACCAGGTCACCGGCCGCGCCGGGGCTGGTCAGCGGGATGACCGTGATCGAGATCTTCGCCGGCTGCGGGCCGGTCTCGTCCGGCTGCTTCTGCGAGCCGCGGTACGCGACCTGCTTCACGCCGGCGGCGATGACCAGATCCGCCTCGGCCTTCTCCATGCCGGTGATCTCGGCGAGCTGGGCCGCCGGGATCGCGCCGCTCTTCGCGTCCTCTTCGCCGGACTGCTCCGGGATCTTTTCGAAAAGCAGCTCTTCGGGCGTCTTCGGCTTGGTCGACGACGGCGGGGGAGGCTGCGGCTGGGACGACTGCGGCGCGGCTGTCGGGTCCGGCGGGGTGTCGCCGCCGCCCTTGAACGCGAAGTACCCGCCGACACCCAGACCGGCGAGGACCAGGACGGCGACGATCGCGATGATCGCGATCTTGCCGCCCTTGCCCTTGGGCTTGTCCTCGAACAGCTCGGGGCCCTGCTTGACCCATTCCGTGCTGCCGACCGGCGAGATCGGCGGGAAGTCCGAGCCACCCCACGGCGGGCTGGCGTCGTTGTCGGTCCAGCCCTGCTGCTGCGGCTGTTGCTGCTGGTAGCCCTGGTGTTGCTGCTGCTGCGGGAAGCCGCCCGCGGGCGAGGCCTGTCCCTGCTGGGGGAAGCCACCGGCCGGGGACGCCTGGCCCTGCTGCGGGAAACCGCCCGGCGGCGACGCCACGGGCGGCACCACCTGGGTGCGGTTCGGGTCGGCCTGCTGTTGCTGCCAGTTCGGGACGACCTGGGTGCGCTCGGCCTCACCGCTCTGCGGCTGGTTCACCGGCGCGATGATCTGCGTCGAGTCGGCGCTGGGCTGGCCGGACTGCTGCGGCGCCTGCTGCTGCGGAGCGGGCGGCGGCTGCTGCGGCTGGAACGGCTGCTGCGGCGCCTGACCGGGCTGCTGGACCTGTTGCTGGGCCGGGTCGCCGTACGCGACCGCCGAGGACAGCACCTGGTCACGGCGGAGCCGGTAATCGTCGGCGGAGAGCCGTCCAGATGCGAGCTCTTCGTCCAGATTGCGCAGCTCTTCCTGCCAGGACACCACCGGCCCCCTTATCCGAATTTCCGGCGGGAGGAACACTCCCGGCCGTCGCGATACCACCACTGCGGTGACCTCGCACATTCTGCACTGCCCGGCGTCGGCGCGCCCTCGCGGGTCGAATCGTGATCTCCCCGCGACCTGCGCTTCTCAGCTCGCCGGGAGAACGGTGTCCAACGAGGTCAGCGTCTGCTCCAGACGGGTGTCGAGCGCCTGCGGGTCGCCGCCGAGCGGCTGCGAGACCCAGGTCGTCACGGCCATCGTCCCGGAGACGTAACCGATCCCGCTGAGCTGGCCGTTCTTGTTGGCGCCGACCAGGGCGAGCCGATCCCCGACGCGCTGCTCGCGCAGCCCGGCGTTGATCGAGTTCTCCCGGAAGTACTTGACGATCGCGGCCGCGTCCTTCGCGTCGTTCGCCGGGATCACCAGGACGAGGTAACTGTTCGTACCCTCGTTCGAACCCTTGTAGGTGACGGACGCGACGTTCTTCGACGCGAGGTAGTCGCCGGCGGCCTTCGAGTAGAAGTTGAGCTCGACGCCCTTCGCGACCGACATCGTCGAGTTGTCCTTCGACGGTGTGCCCGGTAGCGCGGGCAGCCGGTCTTCCAACGGCGTCTGGGCACTGTCGGGCCGGCCTGACTGCCCGGCGTCGCCCGGCGGCTGGGCCATGCTCGGCTGTTCGGCGACGTTGGAGGGCTGCGACGAGCCCAGCCACAGCGTTCCGCCGATGATCAACGCCAGCACGACCAGCACACCGGCCCCGATGAACAGCCAGGTCGGCTTGCGTTTGCCGACGACCGCGTAATCCTCCGTGGGCGCGTAGTGGCGCGGGCTGGGCTCGGGAGCCAGCGACGGAAGCGGCTGGTTCGGTTGGGGGGCCGTCGGCCTGGCCTTGGCAGGCGGCGGCTCGGCACGCAGATAGACCGTCGGATTGATGTCGGCGGGTGAAGGCGCGGTGGTCTTGTGGTCCGCGATCCGCGGGATGGCCTTCTTTTCGGGCTGCCCGCCGGTCGCCGGTGGCGTGTACACGGGCTGGGTCTGTTGGTACGGCTGGGGTTGCTGGACCGTGACCGTCGGCGGCTCGACCGGGCGGGCGGCGGGATTGGTGCTGTGCCACGTCCCGCCCGGGCGCCGCAGCGGTGAGGGGACCGGCGACGGCATCGTCCCGCCGGAGGCCTCCGCCAGGAGCTCGTCGCGCTTCCTGCGGTGTTCGGCGTGCCCGATGCGACCCGCGGCCAGCTCGACGTCCAGCTGTCGAAGCTCGTCTTGCCAGCTCATTTAGCCCCCTGCCGCCGGGTGTGGGCAGCCAGTGTTGCATGCACCCTTATGGGTGGTTGATGTGGTCTTTCCTCATTCTTGCGTCCACTCACGACCTGGTCCAGCACTGATCTCGCGGATGCGTCCGCGGCTTGCCGAGGCACGCGACCGACGAGGGGGAGTGAGCGATGGCTGAGCAGACCGACTGGCGGAGGCTTCGCGAAAGGCGGATGGCCGAGCCAGGCGCCGCCGACGCGTACGAGGCCGCGAAGCTGGCTCCTTACGCTCGGTACCGAGGTGAGAATGACGTAATCCGCTGTCGCACTGGTCGAGGCGGGCGGGACGGTTCCGACCAGTCCGGTACCGGAACAGGCTGGCACCTGAATACACATAATCTGTGCAGTTTTCTGTATAGTTCAGTCATGACGGTCTTGAAGGACGCACATCAGCTGACGGTCACCGAGGCGACCAAACGGGGGGTTGCCGGACTGGTCGCCGACGCCGAACGGGGTGACGCGCTGGTGGTCACGCGTCATCGCCGGCCGGTCGCTGCCGTGGTGGGTATCGACCGACTGGCTGAGATCGATGAGGCCGCCGCGGATCTTCGAGATCTGGCACTCGTCCTTGCCCGGTCGGTCGCCGACAAGGGGCGTCGGACCTCGCTGGACGAGGTCATGGCCGCGTTCGGTCACACCCGGGAATCGCTCGCCGACATCGAGGACGACGAGTAGTTCGATGGTCGAAGTCGTTTTCACCGACGCCGCCATCGACGATCTCCGTCGGCTTGGGCCGGACGTCGTCCCCAAAGTCCTCAAAAAGATCATGATCCTCCTCGATGACCCGGAGGCAGGCCACCCGTTGGGAGGAAAGCTCACGGGTTTCCGCAAGTTGGTCGTCGGCCGCAACCACTGGCGGATCGTGTATCGCTTGGACGAGAACGGTTCGGTGGAGATCTGTGAGATTTGGTGTGTTGGGGCTCGATCCGACGCTGAGGTCTATGCGGAGGCGACCTCGCGCGTGGCGGCCTCGGCTGAGGAAAGTTCTGAGCTTCGGCGTCTTGCGGAGGTTATCGCCAAGCTCGGCCGGTTGGCCGGTGCCGTGACCGTCAAGGCTGAGCCACAAGGCGAACCGGTGCCTGACTGGCTCGCGAATCGTCTCGTTCACACGGCGGGTGTGCCGCCCGAAAAGGTCGCTGCGCTCGACCTTGAGCAAGCAGTGGATCTCTGGACCGCGTTCACCATCAAGCCTCAGCCTTGAGCAAAGGCGCGGTGGCAATGGCCTCGACGTCCGAATCACTCCGCGGCTCTCCACGGTGTGATGCTCTTTCGGCTGGTCAGGCGCAACTGACCACTTCCAGCGGTACGGTGGTGGACGTGGGAAGTACCGGGTGACGGAAATCGACGCGTGTCGTGGCGCGTTGCGCGAGCTGGCCATCGGCAGGCTCGCCGGACGTGACGTCCGCACCTCCCATCTGGTCGAGGCCGGTCTGGACGCGATCGTCGCGGGACTGGACACCCCGTCCCTCGCCTTGCTGGCCGGGCTGGGGCCTTCCGTCGAAGACGTCGTCGACAAGGTGTTCGCCCAGGTCGTCGAAGAGCTCGGGATCGAATTGCCCGCCGATCCGACGGCCGCCCGCTGGCTGCTGATCCACGGCTGGCTCACCGCGATGGTCGATGGCCGCCTCTCGCCCGCGGCCGGCGGCGCGCTGGTCAGCGAGGTCGGCGAGCTGCTCGGGTCCCCGCCGTCGTTGCGCGGGATCACGCGCTGGTCGGCGATGCTCGAGAACTGGATCCCCACCGACCTCACCCCGAGGGACGTCTGCGAGGTCCCGATCCTCGAAGAATCGGCCGAGCTGCTCGAAGGACCTTGGCCTCCTTCGCCACGTCACCCGTAAAGCCCCGTTTTCTGTCGTACATGTGTTCTAAAATGGTCGTTGTACAGCAGGAACAGCGGCGAAAGGCGGACACGGATGGCCTACATCACCCTGCCCACGTTCGTGGGGTACAGCACGAGCTCGGGTCCTTCGCGTTCCTCGTTCGTCCGGCGCTGGCGCCGTCAGTACGAGGACCCGGCCCGGGGCGGGTTCAACTTCTACCTCCGCGCCGCGAACGCGATCCGTGCCGGGCGGATCTCCGGGCGGGATCGCGAGGTACTGCGGGCGCTGGTCGAGAACGCGGACGAGCGCACGCGGCCGCACTACACCGAAATCGCCAACGGCTGGCTGCGCTACGTCGGCCGGCGTGACCTGCGGCTGGCCGAGGTCGGCCGGTCGCGATGGCGGCTCGGTTCGCTCGAAGTGGGCATCAATCCGCATCTCGGCTTGCGCAAGGGCGACGGCCCCGTCTACGTGACCTGGCTCTACTTCAAGGAGGAGCCGTTGAGCCGGGACGCGGCGCAGATGGTGCTGTGGCTGCTCGAACAGACCATGGACGAGTTGCGGCCGGGCGGACGTCCGCTGGTGATCGACGTCCGGCGTTCGAAGGAGTTCGCGTTGTCGCCGCGGGATCGCGACAAGGTGCGGCCGTGGGTGCGGAGTGAGGCTTCGGCCTTCATGAGTCTTTGGGAGGCGGCCGCGTGAGCGAACGACGGCGAGCCCGCGTTCGGCGGGCTCGCCGTTCACGCACCGTCATTCTCACGGTTCCGGCGGCGGCGCAAGACACCTGATCAGGTGACAGTTTCGCGGAGTATGCCCACGAGCTGGACAACTCGGGCCCCGAACACGAAGCTTTCCCAGTCTTAATCGGCCGAACCACCGAGGGTCGCTCGTGAACAACGCTTGGGAAGCCATCTCCAGGGTCGCAGATGAGCCCGCCTGGTACTGGGTCTACGACAAGCTCGCGTTCTGGCCGAGCACCTACGCGCACGCCTGGCCCGGTTTCCGTGAACCCGCTCCGTCCGTCGCGTGGGATCTCGCGCCCGGCGGCCTCGACCGCTCGTCGGCTGAATTCCGGGTCGGCCCGTACGCCGTCGAGCAGAACGACGTCGCCCGCGTCGCCCTCTCGGCGCTGAAGGACTGCGTCGCCGAGGACGAGTGGGTCTGGGTGCTGCACTGGCAGCACCAGTCGTACCGCTTCTACCCGCATCGGCACGCCGCGCTCGACCCGTGGCCGGTCCCGGTGTTCCCGCGCACGGATTACCACATGTTCCTGGCGAACGACTTCCGCTTCGGCACGCTCGGGCATCCCTGGGAACGGACCCTGTGCGTCTACGGCGAGAAGCTCGTGCCCGCCTTCGAGAAGCACGGCGAACAGGTCTTCAAGAACGCGCTGCGGCGGAATGGGGCACCGGCCGCGATGGCGGGCTGACCACCGTCCGGCGGGCGGACCTGCCTAAACTCAGGCGGGTGTTCGAATACCACGGGTGGGTGACCATCCAAGCGAGCCCTTCCGGTGATGACGACGCGGCGCTGCTCGAGCGCATCGTCGAGCGGGTGCACCGCGCCGTCCGCGACTTCGGCGACGCCGACCTGCTCGACCTCCGCTGGGCCGCCGGGGCGCCGGTGCTGCACCTGGGCGGCATGGACAAACACGGCACCGCGATCGCGCCCGAGCTGGTGGACCTGTTCACCCGCGTCGGCGACCTCGCGCCCGGCTCCTACGGTCTCCTGCACGTCTGGGACGACCAGGATCCCGAGCACGACAACGAGTTCAAGGTGTACCGGATGGCCCGCGGACTGGTCACCGAACGCGGTGACGAGCACCTGTCCCCGGTCGCGCCGACCGTGATGGACGGCTACGAGATCTGAGACGTCTGCCAGCGCTTTTCGTGCGTGATCGAATTAGGCTGTTCGGCTTCTTCCCCCACCCGTCCGAATAGGACAAAGTTCATCTGGGCGCGGGTGACACATCCCCGCGGAACGAGGGGGAATCGCCGTGAGATCGTCGTGCCTGAGATCGCGTCTCGGTGTCGTCAGCGTCGTGTTGGCCGTGGCCCACGTTTGCGGCTCCGACGGTGACCTCTTCATTGCCGAGCATCTTCGGATGAAGGAATTGAGCGACAGAGGGTTGCTCTGTCGAATAAAATAGCCTCGCCGGGTAAGAAACCGTTGACAGAAGGACGCAAGTCCGAGCAACTTAAGCTCTGGTAGTGGTAAAGGTGTTGTCTATGCCTGATTTCTGGAGCGTTATCGGAGTGAGTTCGGTGCGCGACGCCGGTGATGTTGAGGCTGCCTTGGAGCGAATTTCCTCACGGCTCAATGCGATGACTATCGACGCGTTGGTGAGATTCGCCGAGCTTCTACAAGGGGCTCTGTTTCAGATTGATCGGAGAGAGCTCGCGGAAATTCCAGTCTATTTTTCCGGATTGGAATTCGAGCAGACAAGCGACCATTTCCAGTATGCTCGCTGTGCGTGCATACTGGCAGGTGAGAAGGTCTATGGCGAAGTTCTCAAGAATGGGTCCGGATTCGAATTGTTCGTCGCGCCGGATGTACAGGGCGCCGAAGGCTTGCTCTACCTTGCGTCGGAAATGTATGAGAGAAAGGCTGGTGAGCCGCTGAATTCTCAGAGCTTCTTGCCGGTCGATTCGATGTCGAACGTTCAGGGATGGAGTGACTGATCCCGGGCTGGGGCGGGCCTGGGCCATGTCCCGGCCATCCGATCCAGACGACGATCCGATCTGGTGTGAAACTCGGTCGCCGGCAGAGCGCTCTAGCTCATCAATGTGACGGCGGGTAAGGGGTGCGTCGGTTCGAAAGTGGGCGATAAGGTTTCCTGGTGGGAACATTTCGACGTGGTTGAGGCGGAACGTATGACCGGCGGTAGTTCTTATGGGAGTCGTCCGGAATACCTTCCGGACTTCATGAATGACCCTCGTGACGATGACGGCCGGCAGGTGATGAAGCTTGATCTCGCCGAGAACCGCGCACTGGCGGCAGCGACGCTGAGCGGATTTCCGGCTGCTACCGGCGACGTGATCGACTTCGAGTCCACTCCGTTCGAAGACCGTCTCTGGTGGGACGACGAGGAGCACTGGACGAGGATGGCGGCGGAGTTGCTCTCCTTGTACGCGCAGCAGGGCGAGCGGATCGCTGTCATCTGGGGCAACTATCTGATGCCGACCGTGACCATGCCTGTGGATGTTGCGGTGCGGCATGCGCGGGACATTCTGGACGCCGGGCCGCACTTCTGGATCCACCCGATTGGCGGTTCGGTGCTCATCGAATGCCTGATGGATGGGCAGGTGATGGTCGTGACGATTCCGTCAAGCTGAAGGCTCCTGGCCTGAATCGCAACATGTCTTGAGTAGCCGTACTCAAGACACCGAGGGTCGTCGGCGCGACCGTGGTACGCATGACGAAAACCTCCGCAGCGCCGCCCACCACCGTCGCGTTCTTCGTCCAGGCAGCCCTCTCGTTCGGCCTGGCGTTGCTCGCGGTCGTCGTCGGCATTTGGTATCTGCCGGTCGACGGCTGGGTCCGCGGCTTCCTCGCCCTCGGCATGCTCTTCCTGACCACTTCGGCGTTCACTCTCGCCAAGTGCATCCGTGACCGGCAGGACGAGAACACCGTCGTGAGCAGAGTCGATCAAGCTCGCGTCGACAAGCTGCTGGCTGAGCACGACCCCTTCAAAACGCCCGCGCTCTAGCCTTTCCCGGCGTCCTTGATCGTGGTGATGCGGTGGTAGGTGCCGTCGCGGTAGGCGAGGACGACCGGGTCCTTGACCTCTGGCGCCGCGACGGCCTGCCAGCCGGAGCGGCCGGTGCCGTTCATGAATTGCGAGATGTCGTCGCGGGGAAGACCGACCGTGCCGCCGCCGACGACCTTGCCCGCGCCATCCGTGATGAGGATGCACTGGGCCTGCTGTCCGCCGATGAGCGCCCAGCCGTTGATCTGTTTGTCGCCGGTGACGGGCGCGGTGTCGACGGCGCCGGCGGTGTCCTTGGTGCCGTAGCCGGGGCCCTTGAGTTCGACGGCCTTGCCGAGGTCGACGGTCGTTCCGAGTTCCGGTCCGCCCGCACCACAGCCCAGGGTGAAGTCGGGGGTGAAGGGGTAGATGCCCATCGACCGTTCCTGTTCGAGGAAGTCGGGGTAGGCGTACATCTTGCTGATCACGCTGCCCGCGTTTACCTGCATCGCGACGCCGAGGACAGGCTGGTACGCGTACCGGTAGCGGGTCGCGCCCGCGGCGGTGTTCCCGATCGCGTAGACGCACAGCGCCATGACCAGTGCCAAGGGGATCGCCTTGAGCCGCACCGCCCGGGGGCCGCGGGTCACGAGCAGGACGAGTACCGCGCAGACGCCGAGGAGCCCGATCCCGACGTAGCGGGACGACATGCCTTCGGTGGCGTTGTAGCCGCCTCGGCTGACGCCGATCATCGCGCCGTTCAGCGTCACTTGGGCGGCGAGGCCGAACCAGCCCGCGACGGCGGCGACCGGTGCTGGACCGTCGAAGGTGTTGGTGAAGTTCTCGGTCTTGGCCGCGAACCGCTGCTTCACGGCTGTCGCGGCGAGGACACCGAAGAGGCCGACGGTCAGCGCGCCCGCGAGGAACGCGAGATCCGGGGATTTGGTGGCCCAGGACTGGCCGATGGTGCTGGTCATCGCGCCGAGGTAGGTGTCGGCGCCGACGACGTTCGGCTTCTGGTAGCTCGGCGGCCACGGTGCCACGCGCCAGAGGATGAAGACGACGAGGCCGAGGCCGAGCGGTAGCGCGGCCTTGATCCGGCTTTCGCCGCGGAGCCAGAGGACGAGCGCGAGGACGATCCACACCGGGAACGCCACACCGTGGCCGAGGCTCCCCATGAAGGCGAAGAGGAAGGCCGGGATGAGCTTGCCGTGGTGCGCGAAGGCGATCGCGATGACGGCGGGGGCGAGCCCGAGGAGCCACTGGACGCCCATCATGCCGTCGCCGAAGTACTCGACCGTGCCCGCGGAGAACACCAGTCCGGAGAGTCCGGCGACAACGCCGGCCCGGCGCAGACCGGTGAGGGTGCGGGGCAGCATGCTCCACAGCGCGGCGAACATGCCGGCGGCGAGAACGATGCTGAGGAAGCCGAGTGGCGGCTGGGTTCCGGCGAACAGTTTCGCGTCGAGCCAGAAGACGAGGCCGACCAGCACGATCGGGTGTTCGTGGTAGAGGTGGAACAGCTGGGCGACGTCGAGTTCGCCGTTCTTGTCGGCGACCAGTCCGAGGACGACCCAGTAATCCGCGTGATTGATCTTCGGGGCCCGGACGACCTCGCTGATCGACAGCAGGATCGGTACGGCGGTCAGGGCCCAGAGCGCCCAGTAGGGAAGCCGTTCGAGCAGGCTTCGCTTCGCGGGCGTGCCAGGCTCAGGCGTCTTCCGCTCGGCTTCCATGGTCGCGACGGTGCCGCTGTCGCGCGCGCTCTCACTCATCCGTGTTCCCCCACCTCGAAGATCCGGTCCACAAAGTACCGAACGCCCAGGTGACGGCCTCAGCCAGCGGGTCGACATATGCGTGAATCCGAATTACTACGGTCGTGTGACTCTGCTCACCGAACCTGTAGCACTTAGTAACCGAAAAGACCAACCTCGGAAGAAAGGAGATCGACGTGCCCCACAAGCGACTCGCCAACGCGAGATACAAGCAACGTGGGGGTCCGGGGGCTCGGGCCTCCGGGAATGATGGTGAGCAAGCCATGGTCCAGGCGTTCCCTGGACACACTGCGCCCACTTGCGAGCGGATGACGGGATTCGAACCCGCGACCCTCACCTTGGCAAGGTGATGCGCTACCAGCTGCGCTACATCCGCATGTCTTGCTCTGCTTCAGCACTCGTTTGAAGCAGTGGAACAACCATACACCGACCGTCTGTAGCGGTTTCGACCCACCCCTACAGGTGCTTCGGTGTCACACCTGGCGTACAAGGGGTGACGACGGCTGCATACCTCCGTATGGTGTCCCCATTCGACCGAATGGTGAGTCCTTCGGGGAGGAGGTGCCTGGCCGGATGACCGAGCAGGGCACGGTGCCGCTTCAGGCGGCCTCGGAATCCGACGAGCAGGCATTGCTCCAGCGTCTCCGTGACGGGGAGGACGCTGCCTTCGGGGAGCTTTTCGAACTTCACGCCGCCGCCGTGCGGCGTTTGGCCCGCAGTCTGGCCGCCGACCGGTCGGAGGCGGAGGACATCACCGCCGAGACCTTCTTCCGGGTGCTTCAGGCGTTGCGCCGGGGCGCCGGGCCGCGTGACTACGTCCGGGCGTATCTGCTGACGGTGGCTCGCCGGGTCTCGTGGGAGTGGCACGGCGCGCGCCGTGACGTCCCCGTGAGCGACGACGAACTGAGCTTCCGGGCCGGGGCTGGGGCGGACACGAACGCCCGCACGGCCGAACATTCGCTGATCACGACCGCTTTCACGAGTTTGCCGGAGCGCTGGCGTTCGGTGTTGTGGCAGACCGAGGTCGAAGGCGAGCAGCCGTCGATGGTCGCGCCGCATTTCGGGTTGAGCGCGAACGCGACGGCGGCGCTGGCCCGGCGGGCGCGGCAGGGGCTGCGGGCGGCGTATCTGCAGGCGCATCTGTCGGTGAACCGCGGGCCCGATTCGTGCCGTGCGGTGGTGGAGAAGCTGGGCGGGTTCACCGCGGGCAGCGTGACCGGGGCCGAGGCCCGCCGCATCAAGACCCACCTGATCGCGTGCCAGTCCTGCCGGGCCACCCACGACGAGCTGCGTGACGTCTGTTCCTCGCTGCGGGCGCACGCCGGCGTGGTGGCGCTGCTGGTGCCCGCGGCCGCGGGGGCCCACGCGAGCGGGGCGTTGTCCGGGCTCGCCGCGTCGGTCAAGGGACTTCTGCTCGGCTCGAAGGTGAAGGTCGGCCTGGCGGTGGCGTCGACGGCCGCCGCCGGTGCGGTCGGGATCGTCGCCGGTCCGGCCGTGTTCGGCACCGACGTCACCCACACCGTCGGCCTGTCCGGGGGCGGGATGCCGGAGCTGGCGCTGCTGCCGGCGCAGGTCGCGCCCCCCGCCCACGACCAGCCGGTGGAGATCCCGCCGCAGCGGATCGCCGAGGACCGGCTGAGCGGCAAGGGCGCCCAGCCCGCCGTGACCGGACGAGGCCCCGGCGCCGAGCTCGGGGTGTCCGACATGCCGAGCCTGCCGGGGGTGGGCACGCCGCGGAAGGAGCTCGGCGGCGGTGAGGTCGTGCGGCCTCCGGCCGGGCAGACTCCGTCGCGGGAGGAGACCGCGCCGCGGAACGAGGTCCCGGACACGGGCACCGGTACGAACCAGACCACCTCGAAGCGGGACGACATCCCGCCCGAAGAATCGTTCAGGCCCACCGAGGAGTCGCTGAGCCCGACCACGACGACTTCCCGGGACACGACGGAGTCGACACCGCGCTCGGAGTCGGACACGCCGGAGTCGACGACTGACCCGGAAGGGTCTACTTCATCGGAGACCGGCACGCCCGACAGCACGACCGGTGACCCGTCGGAAGACGAGCCGAGCCCGGTCGAGCCGACTTCCCACTATCCGGAACCGGGTGTCGACTACCCGACGTGCCCATAACGCCCGAGCGGGCATATCGCCCGTCGAACTCTCGCGAATCCGGCTCCCGTCACGGTACGGTGGAGCTCGCTCACGACGAGCGAGCGGCCGCGCGGGAGGCGACTGAATGAACCGGCTGGTGCACGGCGACGACGGCCGTGACTGGGTGGTCCGAGCCCAGATGGAATGGCGTGCTCCCGCGACAGCGGACGATTTCGAGCACGATGTGGCGGGCAGCTACGGCCCGGGTATCGCGATGATCGTCGTGACGGCGCTGCTCGCGATCGTGCTCATCATGTGGACCCCCGCCGACGTGATGATCCCGTCGTGGGTGCCGCTGGCGCTCTTGCTGATCGCGTTGTTCTTCCCGCTGCGGTGGATTCTGCGCCGTCCGTGGACCGTGGTCGCGGAGACCGAGGGCGATCTGGCGGGCGACCGGCCGTCGGAGCGCTGGGTGGGCACCATCCGCGGCATGTTCACCGTGCGCGGCGAGGTCTCGAAGATCACCAAGACCATCCAGAAGCACTCGCTGCCGGATTTCGACGGTCCGCTGCACCCGGTGGAGTAGTCGCGGCGGCCTGAACGCGCGAGACTGGGGCCATGCCCGAGTTACCCGAGGTCGAAGCGCTCGCCCACCATCTGCGTGAACACGCGGTGGGCAAGACGGTCTTCCGCGTCGACGTGTCGTCCCTCAGTGTGCTGAAGACGGCGACACCGCCGTGGACCGAGCTGCACGGCCGCGAGGTCACCGGGGCCGGCCGCTTCGGCAAGCATCTCGATCTGGTCGCCGGGGATCTCCATCTGGTCGTCCACCTGGCGAGGGCGGGCTGGCTTCGCTGGTCCGACGCGTTGTCGCCGGCGCCGCTCAAACCCGGCAAGGGGCCGATCTCGCTGCGCGTCCACCTCGACGCGGCAGCCGGGCCGGGCTTCGATCTCACCGAGGCCGGGACGAAGAAGGGGCTGGCGGTCTGGATCGTGCGTGATCCGGAGAAGGAGGTCGCCAGTATCGCGCGGCTCGGGCCGGACGCGCTTTCGCTGGACCGCACGCAGCTCGAGAAGCTGTTCGCCGGGCGCACCGAACGGCTGAAGACGGCGCTGACCGATCAGTCGCTGATCGCCGGGATCGGCAACGCCTACTCCGACGAGATCATGCACATGGCGAAGCTTTCCCCATACGCGACAACCGGAAAGCTGTCCGAGGGGGCGCTCGACGGGCTCGCGGAGGCGATCCGCGAGGTGCTGACCAGCGCCGTGACGCGTTCGGTCGGCCAGTCCGCGGCCCGGCTCAAGGGCGAGAAGCGGTCCGGGTTGCGGGTGCACGCGCGCACCGGGCTGCCGTGTCCGGTCTGCGGCGACACGATCCGCGAGATCTCGTTCGCGGACAAGTCGTTCCAGTACTGCCCGACCTGCCAGACCGGCGGCAAACCCCTCGCGGACCGGCGGATGTCGCGGCTGCTGAAGTGATCAGCAGAGGGCGGCCATCACCGCGGGCATTGGCGGCTTCGGCACGCGCTGCCCGCCGTGCGCTTCCGCGGCGAGGTCGTACACGTTCAGCGCGAGGACCAGCTGTTTCGAGCCGTCCGCGTTGCTCATCGAAACGCTGTAGAACCCAGGCCCCGCACCGGTGTTGCCCCAGACCGTCTTCGTGCCACCGGCGCACGGAAGATCGAGCGTCTCGATCCCCGCCCCGTAGGCGCCGCCTCGGTCGTTCGGCACCAGCCGCTTGAGCTCGGCCTGTTGCGCGGGCGCCAAAAGCCGTCCTGCCAGCAACGCGCGGTGGAACGTCGCGAGATCGTCGACGGTCGACACCATCGCGCCCGCGGTCCAGTCGTACGACGGGCTGAACACGGTCATGTCCTGCCCGCTCATGTCGTATCCGTGCAGATGCGGGCCTCGCAGGAACGGCGACCACAGCGGGAAATACGTGCGGCCGAGGTCGAGCGGATCGAGGATCCGCCGCTGGATCTCCGCGCGGACGTCGTTGCCGGTGATCTTCTCGATCACCTTGCCCAGCACCAGATATCCGGTGTTCGAATACTCCACGCCGGTGCCCGGCGGGAACGAGGGCCGGTCGGCGAGCGACCGCCGGATCACCTCCGACGGCGTGATGACGTGCGCCCGGTCCCCCTGGACGAGGTACGGGTCGAAGAAATGCGGATCGAGGGGGTCGTGCACGCCGGACGTGTGGTTCAGCAGCATGCGCAGCGTGATCTTCCCCGGTTCGTAGCCCGGTCCTCGTACGACACCGGGCAGCCGTCGCTCCACCGGATCGTCGAGCGACAGCTTCCCTTCGCCCGCCAGCCGCAGTACCACCGTGGCGACGAACGCCTTGGTGTTGCTGGCGATCCGGAACCGGTGGTGCGGCCCCGCGGCTTCGCGCGTGGCCTGGTTCGCGTACCCGGCGCCGAAGCGCGAGACCGCCTCACCGTTCCGGACCTGGACGACCGCTCCCGGAAAACCCCCTTCGCCGACCAAATCGCCGACGGCCGCGCGCACCGGATCCGCGGCGGCGGCCGCCGTCCCGCTCCCCAGCAGGATCCCCGTCAGCACCCCCGCCGCGAGTTTCCCCGATCCGCGCATTGTGTTCCTCCCCCGGAAGCGATTGCCTGCGCACAGTCTTTCCCGCGCGACGGGGAGTGACCATGGGGACAACGCCCGGCTCTTGGGTAGGGTCGGCCCCACCCTCAGTTGTCACAACTCAACGGAAAGTGGGGAGCAGGCCTTGCACCCGGTTGGTCGAGCGCAGAGCATGGACGCCGTGTCCGGGCTCGAAATCGCGCAGATCATCCCTTGGGGTGTGGCGCTGTTGCTCGCGATCCTCGTGGTCGTCCTGCTGATCAAGCTGCGGCGTCCCGCGAGCATCGTGGAGAACGCGGTGCTGCAGGCCGTCCACCGGATGTCGAAGGCGACACCGGATCTCCGCGAGGGGCTCGACGAGCAGGTCGCCGACAAGATCACCAGCCAGCTGCTGGAGATGCTCGACTGCGTCGCCGTCGGCATCACCGACAGCGAAGGCACGCTGCTGTCCTGGGACGGCGAGGCCAACGACCACTACGTCGACCTCGTCGACGCCATCGGCAACGCGATCCGCAAGCACCGCCGCGAGGTCGTCGCGCACGACAAGATGCCGTGCAACCACCGCGGCACCTGCCGGATGCGGACGGCGGTGATCGTGCCGCTGATCGTCGAGGGCGAGACGGAGGCCGCGCTGCTGGTCGTCGGGCGCACCCGCGGGCGGCTGGTGCAGATGGCCGACGCGGTCGCGCAGTTCGTCTGCACCCAGTTCGAGCTGGCGCGCCTGGACGAATCGAAGAACCAGCTCCAGCAGGCGGAGATCAAGGCGCTGCGCGCGCAGATCTCGCCGCACTTCGTCTACAACGCGCTCAACACCATCTCGTCGCTGATCCGGACGGATCCGGAGGAAGCGCGAGAGCTGCTTCAGGACTTCGCGGACTTCACGCGCTACTCGTTCCGGACGTCGGGCATGTTCACCTCACTCGCCGAAGAACTGCGCAACATCGACCGGTACTTGACCATCGAAAACGCCCGCTTCGGCGGACGGCTCGAAGTGCGGATGAAGATCGCGCCCGAGGTGCTTTCGGTGGTGGTCCCGTTCCTGATCATCCAGCCGCTGGTGGAGAACGCCGTCAAGCACGGGCTCGCGTCGAAGCCGTCCGGCGGCTGCGTCACGGTGATCGCCGAGGACTACGGCGCCGAAGCGCTGATCAGCGTCGAGGACGACGGCATCGGTATGGAGCCCGCGAAGCTCGCGGACCTTCGCAGCCAGCACCGCACGGGCGCGCACGTCGGCCTCGGCAACATCAACCAGCGGATGCAGCAGGTGTTCGGCCGCGACTACGCGCTCATGGTCGAGACGGCGCCCGGCGCCGGCATGAAGGTGACCTTGCGGGTGCCGAAGTTCATGCCCGGGGTGCGGCCGAATCTGCCGGATTTCTCGGCCGACAGCGCGACCGTCCCGCCGCAGGGCGGCCCGAACGAATCCAGCGGGGTGAGCGGTTCGCGCAGCGGCGTGCTGCCGTCGTGAACGTCGGTAACCTGGCGGTATGAGCGTTGCGGACAAGCTGACCTCCCGTCTCCCGATGATCGGCGATCGGGGTGAACGCAAGGACGTCGTCGCCGTGGTCAAGCTGCACGGGGTGATCACGCCGACCCCGTCACCCCTGGCCAGGGGGTCGATCAACCTCGCCGCCGTCGAATCGGCGCTGACCCGCGCGTTCGGGCACGAGCGGCTGAAGGCCGTCGCGCTGCAGATCAACTCACCGGGTGGCGCGCCGACGCAGTCGGGTCTGGTCGCGGAGCGGATCCGCCAGCTCGCCGACGAGAAGAAGGTGCCGGTGATCGCCTTCGCGGAGGACGTCGCCGCGTCCGGTGGCTACTGGCTGGCCTGCGCGGCCGACGAGATCTACGCGCACCGGACGTCGATGGTCGGCTCCATCGGCGTGATCAGCGGCGGCTTCGGGTTCACCGGCCTGCTGGAGCGGTTCGGCATCGAGCGGCGGCTGCACACCGCGGGGGCGAACAAATCCCGGCTCGACCCGTTCAGCCCGGAGAAGCCGGAAGACGTCGAGTGGCTGAAGAAGATGCACGGCCAGCTCCACGAACTGTTCGTCGACTGGGTCACCGAACGCCGGGGCGATCGGCTTTCCGGCTCCGAGGACCTGTTCACCGGCGACGTCTGGCTGGGCGCCCGCGCGGTCGAGCTCGGCCTGATCGACGGCGTCGGCAGCCTCCGCCAGGTGATCACCGAGCGGTATCCGGACGCCGAGATCGCGATCGCCGAACCGAAGAAACCGCTGCTGGCGCGGCTCGGCATCGGTGCCCCCGCCGCGGCGAGCGCATTGCTCGACGCCGTGCAGTCCAAGGCCGCCTGGAGCCGCTTCGGCCTCTGAACCCGTGCAATGAACGGTCCGCTCCTCGCGAATTTCGCAAGGAACGGACCGTTCTCTGCGTTCGGGGGCGGCAGGGATTCACCCGAACGGTGGTAGGCGTAAGTGGTTCAGACCAGGTCTCATATCGGACATACCGCTTTGTTGTGAACGGCAACAAACCTCGACAGCGTTGACGAGGAGGTCCGATGTCCGTTAATTCTCCCCGAACGAGCCGCTGGAAGATCGCGCTCGCCGCGACGGCAGGCGCGGCGTTGATCACGGTTCCCCTCACCCTGCCCGCGTCCGCCGCCGTACCGCCGCCACCGGCCGGCTGGACCACCGTGTTCACCGACGACTTCACCGGCGCCGCGGGGTCGCTCCCGTCGAGCGCGAACTGGATCGTCGACACCGGCCACGCGTACCCCGGCGGCCCGGCCAACTGGGGCACCGGCGAGATCCAGAACTACACGGCGAACCCCGCCAACCTGTCCCAGGACGGTTCCGGGAACCTGCGGATCACGCCGTTGCGCGACGGGGCGGGCAACTGGACCTCGGCGCGGATCGAAACGCAGCGCACGAACTTCAAACCGCCCGCGGGCGGCGCACTGCGGATCGAAGGCCGCATCCAGATGCCGAACGTCACCGGCGCCGCGGCGCTCGGCTACTGGCCCGCGTTCTGGGCGCTGGGCTCGCCGTATCGCGGCAACTACTGGAATTGGCCCGCTGTCGGCGAGTTCGACATCATGGAGAACGTCAACGGGATCAACACGGTCTGGGGCGTGCTGCATTGCGGCGTCAACCCCGGCGGCCCGTGCAACGAGACCACCGGACTGGTCGGCAGCCGTACGTGTCCCGGCGCGAGCTGTCAGAGCGCGTTCCACACCTACACCTTCGAATGGGACACGAGCGTCAGCCCCAACGTGTTCCGCTGGCTGGTGGACGGACAGCAGTTCCATTCGGTCGCCCAGAACCAGGTCGACGCCACCACGTGGGCCAACATGACGAACCACGCGGGCTACTTCGTGCTGCTGAACGTCGCCATCGGCGGCGCGTTCCCGAACAACAACTCCGGCACCACGACCCCTGGGCCCGGGATCGTGCCGGGGCATCCGATGCTCGTCGACTACGTCACCGTCCTGACCCGCGGCGGCGGCACGACAACACCTCCGACGACCACTACGGGTAGTCCCGGCGGCGGCAGCGCGTACAGCACGATCCAGGCGGAGTCGTACGGCCAGGCGGCCGGAATCGCCAAGCAGGCCACCTCGGATTCCGGTGGCGGGCAGAGCATCGGCCCGGCGGGCAACGGTGACTGGGCGTTGTACCCGGGCGTCGACTTCGGGACACAGACGGGCAGGCAGTTCCAGGCGCGCGTCGCGTCCGGAGCGGCGGGCGGCGTCAGCGGACTCGTCGAAGTCCGGCTCGACAGCCGGTCCAACCCGCCCGTCGGCAGCTTCGCCGTCGCGAACACCGGCGGCTGGCAGAGCTGGCGCACCGTCCCGGCGAATATCAGCGGTGTCACCGGGAAACACGACGTCTACCTGACCTTCACCAGCGGCCAGCCCGCCGATTTCGTGAGCGTCAACTGGTTCACCTTCACTCCGTGAAGGGATAGATGTGGCACGGCGAGGCGGTTCGTGTCACCGGAAAAGATGACGGCACCGGCCACCCCGGGCGCGGGGGTTGCCGGTGCCGTCCTTTTCGTTCGACTTTCGGGCCGCGGGCTGGACAAGGAACCCGGCAATGGGCAGGATGCGTCTCACTGTGAGTGCTCACGATGACACCCGGAAGCTCATTGTCCTGGCGGTGGACGATGAGCCCAAAGGGCTAGACGAACTCGTCCACTGTCTCCGGAACAGCCCGCACGTCGCCCTGGTCTATCCGGCCATCGACGCTTCGGAGGCGCTGCGCCTGCTGTCCGCGGACGATCCGAGGCTGGCCGATCGCAAGGCCCGCGGCCTGCCGATCGTGGACGCGGTGTTCGCCGACATCGACATGCCCGGCCTGTCCGGGATGGAGATGTCCCGCGTGTTCGCCGCGCTGCGCCCGTCGCCCGCGCTGGTCTTCGTGACGGGGCACGCGGAAGAGGCGGTCAACGCCTTCGACCTCGGCGCGCTCGACTACGTGCTCAAGCCGTACCAGCAGGATCGTCTCGACCGCGCGATCACCCGCGTGATCGACAAACTCGCCGCCAACGCCGCGCCGCAGTTCGGCCCGGAAGGCGGGCTGGGGCAGGTCAAGAACGACGACGAGGTCATCCCCGTCGAGCTCGCCGGCACGACGAAGCTCATCCCGCGATCTTCGGTCCGCTGGGTCGAGGCACAGGGCGACTACGCCCGGTTGTTCACCAACGACGGCAGCCATCTGGTCCGCATCCCGCTCGCGCAGCTCGAGGAACGCTGGGAGAAGGCGGGTTTCGTCCGCATCCACCGGTCGTTCCTGGTCTCGCTGCCGCTGATCACCGAGCTGCGCATGGGCCAGGGCGGCTACCAGGTCGTGATCGGTAACGAGGAGAAGGTGCTGCCGGTGAGCCGCCGTCACACGCGCGCGCTCAAGGACAGGCTGGTCGGCGCCAACCGGTCGTCGTGACCGACGACTACTACCGCCGCGTCAACGGCGTCCGCGAGCCGGACCCGACGCTGGGCAAGCGGAGGAAACCGGCGCCACCCGAGGGCGCCGCCGTCGAGCCCGTGCCGGGCGCGCCGTCCGGCCCGAAACACGAGCAGGCCAAACCCGAACATCACGCGAAACCCAAGCGGCAGCGGGTGATCCTCGCCGATCCGCGGCAGGCCACCAGCACCCTGCGGGCCAGGGTCGAACTCGAAGAACAGACCAGCTGGGGCAAGCTCCTGATCAAGGATCTGGTGAAGATCCAGCTTCGGACGGCCTCTCTGCTCGCGCTGCTGGTGATGGTCACGCTGTGTTCGCTTCCGGTGCTCTTCTATCTGATCCCGTCATTCGGACGAGTGGTAGTCGTGGGCATTCCGTTGCCCTGGTTGATCCTCGGCGTGGCACCTTTCCCGTTCCTGTTCGGCATCGGCCTCTGGTACAACCGGCTCGCCGAACGTCATGAACGCGACTTCGTCGACATGATCGAAAACTGATTGCGGAGCTGCACATGCGAGGATCCACACCGTGCAGCTGAATTCGTGGGCCATCGCCGGCATCGTGCTGGTGGCGGTCCTGACCTTCTATCTGGGACACCGCTCCTCGAGGTCGGCCGTCAGCACGCACGATTTCCTCGTCGCGCGGCGCACCGTGCGTTCCCGGCGCAACGCCGCCGCCATCTCCGGTGAGTACCTGTCCGCCGCGTCGTTCATGGGCGTCGCCGGCATCGTGCTCAAGGACGGCGCCGACGCGCTGTGGTTCCCGATCGGTTTCACCGCGGGCTATCTCGCGCTGATGCTGTTCGTCGCCGCGCCGCTGCGGCGGTCCGGCGCGTACACGCTGCCGGACTTCGTCGAGATGCGGCTGGGTTCGACGATGCTGCGCCGGGTCTCGACGGCGTTCGTGGTATTCATCGGGATCCTCTACATGGTCCCGCAGCTGCAGGGCGCGGGCCTGACGCTGGCGACCATCCTGCCCGTGCCGGCGTGGGCGGGCGCGATCCTGGTGACCTGTGTGGTCGGGTTCAACGTGATCGCGGGCGGGATGCGCGCGATCACCGTCGTCCAGGCCTTCCAGTACTGGCTGAAACTGTTCGCCATCGCGGTGCCGACGTTCATCCTGTGCATCGTGTTCCTCGGCGCCGGAGCGCCCGGCAGCGCCCGCCCGCTGGGGCAGCCCGCGCCGCCGACCTTCCTCGAGAACACCACGGTTTCGGTGCAGGCCGACGTCACGCTGAAGGTCACCTCGGTGACCGTGCTCGAGGCCTACGGTCAGGTGGAAGGCGCGCGTGCCAACGGTTTCGCGGTGTGGGCGCCGGAGGCCGGGCACAAGGTCGCCAAGGGCACCACGCTGAAGTTCACCGCGGGCACGCCGGTCCCGGTGGTCAGCGACGCGCCCGCGTCCAACGGCGACTGGCTCCGCCCGGGTTCGGGCAGTCTCACCGATCTGCTGCAGGTCTATTCGCTGATCCTCGCGACCTTCCTCGGCACCATGGGCCTGCCGCATGTCCTGGTCCGCTTCTACACCAACCCCGACGGCAAGGCCGCGCGCCGCACGACGGTGCACGTCCTGCTGCTGCTCGGCCTGTTCTACCTGTTCCCGACGCTGCTGGGCGCGCTGTCGCGGATGTACGTCCCGGAACTGCTGGTGACCGGGAAGACCGACGCCGCCGTCCTGCTGCTGCCGTCCGCGGTCCTCCCAGGACTCTGGGGGCAGATCCTGGGCGCGGTGACCGCGGCGGGCGCCTTCGCGGCGTTCCTGTCGAGCTCCTCCGGGCTGCTGGTGAGTGTCGCCGGAGTCGTGTCCACCGACGTCCTGCCCGGCCGTGTCCGCGATTTCCGGGTGGCGACGGCGATCGTGGCGCTGATCCCGTTCGCGCTGGCGGTTTTGCTGCCGTCGGAGGACCTGTCGCTTTCGGTCGGGATGTCGTTCGCGCTGGCCGCGTCGACGTTCAGCCCGTTGCTGCTGCTCGGGGTCTGGTGGCGCAAGCTCAGCTGGCCGGGCGCGCTGGCCGGGATGCTCGTCGGCGGCGGCCTGGTGCTGACCGCGCTGGTGGTCAACGTCGTCAGCAAGTACACCGGCGGCTGGGCGCCGTGGTTCTCGAACCAGCCCGCGCTGATCACCGTCCCGGCCGCGTTCCTGACCACCTACGTGGTGAGCCGCGCGACCGGATACGGGCGGCCGGACGACGTCCACGGCGTGATGCTGCGGCTGCACGCGCCCGATCCGCTCGGCTTCATGCGGGATCGTGCGGTCGCCCGGTTCGGGCAGGCCGACGAGGACACCGCGAAGGCACAGAAAGCCCGGGCCGCCGGCAAAGGTCGCCACCGGAAGTAAAAGTCACTCTTTCGAGTCGCGAGCATCTACGCAGAGTCGTACCGTTCACTCAAATGGATCGCTCCTCTGGTGCCCGATGAGGGGCATGATCTTTCGTGACAACGAAGTCACCGAATGGTCGCGGCAGGTGGGAGGACCGACGTGAGCGAGACCGATCAAGACCTCGGGTCCGAACCGGAATCCGACTGGGAAAAGGTCCAGTCGAGTCCGGAATTCACCGAGCTGCGCCGACGGCTCCGGGTATTCGTTTTCCCGGTGTCGGCGCTGTTCCTCCTCTGGTATCTGCTCTACGTGCTCCTCGCCGACTACGCGACCGCGTTCATGAGCACCAAACTCTTCGGCAACATCACCGTCGGCCTGGTCTTCGGCCTGCTGCAGTTCGTGTCCACCTTCGTGATCACCGGCCTTTATGTCCGGTACGCGAACCGGAAGCTCGATCCGCTCGCCGACAAGATCCGGCACGAGGTCGAAGGGGCCGAACGGTGAAAACGCTGGCAGCGGGCGTCCAAGGCAGCAATCCGGCGCTCAACATCACCATTTTCGCGGTGTTCGTCGCGATCACGCTGGTGATCGTTTTCCGGGCGAGCCGGAATACGAAGACCGCGTCCGACTACTACGCCGCGGGACGCGCGTTCACCGGTCCGCAGAACGGGATCGCGATCTCGGGCGACTATCTTTCCGCGGCGTCGTTCCTGGGTATCGCCGGTGCGATCGCGATCAACGGTTACGACGGTTTCCTCTACTCGATCGGGTTCCTCGTCGCGTGGCTGGTGGCGTTGCTGCTGGTCGCGGAACTGTTGCGCAACACCGGCAAGTTCACCATGGGCGACGTGCTGGCGTTCCGGATGAAGCAGCGCCCGGTCCGCGCGGCGGCCGCGATCTCCACGCTCGCCGTGTCGTTCTTCTACCTGCTCGCGCAGATGGCGGGGGCGGGCGGCCTGGTGAACCTGCTGCTCGGCATCGAGGGGAACCTCGGCCAGGACCTGGTGATCGCCGTCGTCGGCGTGATCATGATCCTGTACGTGCTGATCGGCGGGATGAAGGGCACCACCTGGGTCCAGATCATCAAGGCCGTCCTGCTCATCGCGGGCGCGTTCGCGATGACGCTGTGGGTGCTCGGGAAGTACGGCTTCAACCTCTCCAACCTGTTCCAGGCCGCCGTCGACAAGGGCGGCAAGGCAGGCGAAGCGCTGCTCGGGCCGGGCAAGCAGTACGGGAAGACCGGTACGACGAAGCTCGACTTCCTGTCGCTGGGCATCGCGCTGGTGCTCGGCACCGCGGGCCTGCCGCACGTGCTCATGCGCTTCTACACCGTGCCGACCGCGAAGGACGCGCGCCGTTCGGTGGTGTGGGCGATCGCGCTGATCGGCATCTTCTACCTGTTCACGCTGGTGCTCGGCTACGGTGCCGGCGCGCTCGTCGGCCCGGACGTGATCGCGAAGGCGCCGGGCACGACCAACTCGGCGGCACCGCTGCTGGCACTCGAACTGGGCGGCCCGATCCTGCTCGGGTTCATCGCGGCGGTGGCGTTCGCGACGATCCTCGCGGTGGTCGCGGGGCTGACGATCACCGCCTCGGCGTCGTTCGCGCACGACGTCTACGCCAACGTGATCAAGAAGGGCAAGACCGACGCCGACAGCGAGGTCCGCGTCGCGCGGATCACCGCGCTGGTGATCGGGGCGGTCGCGATCGTCGGCGGGATCCTCGCGAAGAACCAGAACGTGGCGTTCCTGGTGGCGCTCGCGTTCGCGGTGGCGGCGTCGGCGAACCTGCCGACGATCCTCTACTCGCTGTTCTGGAAGCGGTTCAACACCCAGGGCGCGCTGTGGAGCATCTACGGCGGCCTCGCGGTCTGCGTGCTGCTGATCGTGTTCTCGCCGGCGGTGTCGGGTAAGCCCATCGATCCGAAGACCGGCAAGAGCGCCTCGATGATCCAGGGCGTCGACTTCCACTGGTTCCCGCTGGACAACCCCGGCATCGTCTCGATCCCCGTGGCGTTCTTCCTCGGCTGGCTCGGCACCGTGCTGTCCAAGGACCACAACCAGAAGAAGTACGCCGAGATGGAGGTCCGCTCGCTCACTGGCGCCGGGGCGGAAAAAGCCGTCAAGCATTGAGTTGTTCTTCACGCGCGCGCAACGGGACGGGATGCGAGGATGGCAGGGTGGTGAGCCCTGCTGACATCCCGACCGTCGCCGTCCGTGATCTGCCGAAGGACGGTGTCGCGCTGCTCGACGTCCGCGAGGACGACGAGTGGGCCGCCGGGCACGCCCCCGGCGCCAAGCACATCCCGATGGGTGAGCTGCCCGCGCGCGTCGGTGAACTCGACGATCTGCCCGACGACCAGCCGGTCTACGTGATCTGCCGCAGCGGTGGCCGGTCCGCGCGCGCCGCCGCGTGGCTCAACGCGAGCGGCTGGGACGCGGTGAACGTCGCCGGCGGGATGGGCTCCTGGCAGCAGGAGGGGCGCCCGATGGTCGGCGACCATCCCGGCGTCGAGCCCGAAGTGCTGTAACCGTGCAGCCAGGCCACTACCCGCCGCGAGCGCCACTGCCGCCGGTGCGTCCCGCGCCGATGCGGCAGCCGGTGCGTCATCGTGTCCGCTGGGTCGCTTCGCCGCCGCCCGGCGCCTGGCCGCGGCGGCGTGAACCCGTGGCCGAGCGCTACTCCGGCCCGCCGTCCTACCCGGTCCCGCCGAGGTGGGGCTTCCCGAACCTGGTCTGGCGCCGTCCGACCGCCGTACCGGGGACCGCGTCCGGCGAGGTCACCGCGGGGGAGCGGCTGCGGGTGATCACGCGCAGCCTCCTGCCGGTGCTGTGGACCTTCGCCGGCCTCGCCGTCGTCGCGTCGGCCGCGGAGATCTGGCGCTACGTCCTGCTCGTGCAGAGCCGCGACTCCGCGCTGTCGACGTCCGTGGTCTCGGTCTCCGACAGCTTCGTGATCACCGCCGGCCTGCTCACGACGATCCTTTCGCTGCTGCCGTCGGGGCTCACCGTGTGGTGGCTGCTCGTGGCCAGGCACGCCGCCGCGGACGTCACCGGCGAGGCGCCGCCGAGGCGGCAACGGCAGGTGCTGGCGTTCGTGCTGGTGCCGGTGGTGAACCTGCTCATGGTGCTGCCGGTGGTCGCCGAACTCGAACACGCCGTCCTGCGCCGCACGCGGGAAACCCGGCCGAAGCCGTCGCGGCTCGTGCTGGTCTGGTGGGGCGTCTGGGTGCTCAACTGGCTACTGCTCACGCTCGTCATCGTCTGGCGGTTCCGTGACGGCGTCCAGGCGCTGGCCGACGGGGTCGTGCTGGTCGCGCTGACCGATCTGGCCGCGGCCGGGCTGGCGGTGGTGACGGCGCTGCTCGTGAAGCGGATGTCCGGGCTGCTCGCTCCCGTTGCGGAGAAGCGCCTTCGGCTGCTTCGGGTGCTGAAGGTGGATGGGGTTCCGGACCCGGAACGGCGCGAACGCCCGGCCTCTTCGGTGCGCTGACCTGCGGGTCTGCTTGACTGTCCATAAGGGACTCAAGGCGAGGCAGTGGTGCCCGATTTGGGTAACTTGCGCGGTCTTGCGCGGGGGTCGTGAGTGATAAAGAGGGTTAGAACCCTACTTGCCACTCACGACCGCCCTCGCAAACCGCACATACAGGCATAAATAAGACCTTTGGTCGCCGAAAGATGTCCCTTGTGGACAGTCTTAGGGGTCTCCAGGTTCATGCCCCAGGCCTGACCTGCGGAAAGAGAGCAAGGGACCTTTGCTACCGCTGCGGCGTGGTGGGCCAGGCGGCCGCAACGCCGCGCTCCACGAGGTCGTCGTCGAGTATCCCTAGCCCGTGGTGACCCGGAGCGAGCGCAGGCCGCGGATCACGAACTCCGGCCGTCGTTCCGGAGTCTCGGCAAGCTTCAACCCCGGCAGCTTCGAGGCCAGGAAGCTCAGCGCGGCCGCGATCTCCACCCGCGCGAGCGGCGCGCCGACGCAGTAGTGGATGCCCATGCCGAAGCCGAGGTGCGCGTTCGGCGTGCGGCCGATGTCGAGGGTGTCGGGCCGGTCGAACACCTTCGGGTCTCGCGCGGCGGCGCCGAGGAGCGCGCCGATCTTCTCGCCCTCGGCCACGCGGAACCCGGCGATCTCGACGTCGGCGGTCGCCGTCCGCTCGAAGAGCTGAAGCGGTGCGTCGAAGCGGATCAGCTCCTCGACGCACGGGTCCAGGAGATCCGGGGAGGCCACCAGCCGCTCCCACTGGTCGCGGTGGGTCAGCAGCGCGTTGACGCCGTTCCCGATGACGTTCACCGTCGCCTCGTGCCCGGCCATCAGGAGCAGGACCGCGGTCGCGACCAGTTCGTCCTCGGTGAGTTCACTGCGCAGGAGGTCGCTGACGATGTCGTCGCCGGGGGAGGCCGCGCGCTGCTTCGCGACGTCACGCAGGTACTCGACGAACTCCGCGGAGGCGGCTTCGGCGGCGTCGCGCTTCTCTTCGGCGAGTCCGTACTCGTACATCTTCACGATGTCGTTCGAAAGGGTGACCATGCGCGGGCCGTCCTCGATCGGGACGCCCAGGAGTTCCGCGATGACCGCGACCGGCAGCGGCTGCGCGAGGTGCGCCAGCAGATCGGCCGAGCCGGTTTCGGCGATCTCGGCGGCGAGGCGGGCGACCATGCCGTCCGCGAGTTCGGCCACCATCGGCCGCAGCCGCTGGACGTGCCCGCGCCCGAACGCGCCCGCGATCACCCGCCGCAGCCGCGTGTGGGCGGGCGGCTCGTTCTCCAGCAGCGAGTTGCGGTGCAGCAGGTTGAACGACGCGAACCGCTCCACCGGCAGCGCGTCCTGCCAGATCCGGCCGAGCCCGCGATGCCGCAGGACGGCGGCCGACGCCGCGTGCGACACCGCCACGGCGATGCCGAGGCCATCGTGACGGTGGACTTCGCCGCGTTCGCGGAGCTCGGCGAAGTACGGATACGGATTCGCGAGGAAGGCCGGGTCGGCGAGGTCGAACACTCGCCGACTGTAACCCGCGCCGGGGTGGCCGCCCCGGCGCGGCAGGGAGCTACAGATGCAGCCAAAGCCCCAGGTGCAGGTGCAGCCCGTGGTGGTGATGCCCGTGGTGCGGGCCGCCGCACAACAGCAGGCAATGCCGGGCCTGATCGGCTCTGTCGGTCTGCGGCGCGGCCGAAGCCGTGCCCGCCGCGGGCCCGGCCAGCATCAGGCCGAGTGCCACGGGAACCGCGGCCAACGCGGCCCGGCGCTTCGAGGTGCTCATCTGTGATCCCTTCTCCGCACTACGGCACCGGATGGCGCCGTGATCGAGTATTCGGTGCGGTGAGGGGAAAACGGCAGGCTGATCACCCGCGATTAGATCGTCCGGATGATGACAACCGTTTTCAGTCACGTTCGCGTGGTACCCGGATGGCCGCTGAAACCCGCCGATCCGGTCGATCCGGTGGCCGTCGGGGTGTCGTCCGCGCGGTCTTCGTCACCAACCCCGGGGGCCTTACCGGGCGCGTGCCTTCCCGCGATAGCGTTCCGAACCGAGCTTTGAGGAGGCTGACGTGGGCAAGGGTTCGCGCAAGAAGGGTCCCAAGACGACCTCGGACCGCAAGCCGAAGGTGCGCGACGTCTTCGTCGGCCAGCCCTTCGAGGGGCTCGCGGCGGAGACCGAACTGATCGCGCTGCGCGAGTTCGTCCCGTCGGCGACGGCGGCGCTCACGCTGGGTTCCGGCGAGAAGGTCACCCTCGGCACGGTGTTGCCGATGGCGGCGGCCGCGTTCGTCCGGTCCGACGGTGAGCGCTACATCGGGATGCAGGTGCAGACGCGGTCCTCGGACATCAGCCGCGACCTCGGCCGGGCGCTCCAGTGGGTGCTGGAGGCCAAGGAGGGTGACGTGCTGTCCGTGCCGGACACCACCACGCCGCCTGCCGCCGACGAGAAGGCCCGCCTGCAGGACCTGCTCGACACGAACGCCGAACTCGACGTCACGCTCTACAACGACTTCGCCTGGTGGCTGCCCGAAGACGCCGACGCGAGCGGAGACGTCGCGCTGTCCCTCGAGCGCGCGAACGCGGCGATCATGCCGACCGAACGCCTCGGCGCGGGCGCGTACTGGGTGCTCGCCGGCGAGAAGGCGCACCTGCGCTGGGTCCGCCCCGAGCCGGAGAATCTGCTGCTGCAAGCGCTTGCGCGGCTGTCCGCGGCCGGCGAGCTCGGCCTCGGCGAGGGGTCCCGTTACGCCGGTTCGTTCCGCGCGCACGGGCTGCTCGTCCCGGTGTGGGATCTCGACCCCGAGGCCCACGCCCGCGAGTGGGCCGACGCGAAGGACCAGCTCGGCACCCGCCTCGAGGCCGCGCTGAAGTCGCTCGACACCGAGCCGCTCAACGCCGCCGAGCGCCGCTCGCGCGACGGCCTGATCGGCCGCCAGCTCACCATCCGCTGACCCTTCCCGCGCGTTTCGTCCTCCGCGTTTAGAGGACGAAATGCGCGAGGATGGGTGCGTGATCCTCCATATCTGCCCCGAGGCCGACTGGGCCGCGGTGCCCGAAGGCGGCGTCTACACCGCCGCGTCGCTCGAATCCGACGGCTTCATCCACTGCTCGGACCCGGGGACGGCGCATATCCCGGCCAACGCCGTGTTCCCCGGCCGCACCGATCTGGTGCTGCTGGAGATCGATCCGGCGCTCGTCGGCGCGCCCGTCGTCTGGGAGGACGGGAACCCGCCGCATCCGGCCGGTCTCCAGTTCCCGCACGTGTACGGGCCGATACCCCGTAACGCCGTGGTGGCCGTCCACGAATTCCCTGTTCAGGGGGACGGTTCGTTCAGAATTCCCGAGACGGTGTCGAGACGTTGAGACAGGCAACTCCTCACCCGACCGGGCGTCTCCCGAAAGAGTTCGCGGCAAGAGACAACCTGTGGGGGCGGTCATGCGTTTCGGGAGAGGTGGGCCAGGCGGGCCTGGCCGGGTGAACCCGGGAGGAGGCGATACGGTGACCGCTGCCGCGACGGTCATGCCGGGCACGGACGTCTGGGAGGCCGGCGAGAGCCGGAGGAGTGACGTGCCGGGTGAGCTCACCGACTTCGGCGACTTCGTGCGGGCCGGCCTGCCGGGGTTGCTGAGGTACGGGCACGCCCTCACCGGGAACCCGCACGACGCCGCCGACCTGGTCCAGACCGTGCTGGAGAAGATCGGTTCACGCTGGTCGTACGTCCAGCACAAGACCGGCGACCCGATGGCCTACATCCGCCGTTCGATGGCCAACGCGCATATCAGCCGCTGGCGCCGGACCAAACGCGAGAGCCTCGTCGCCGACCTGCCGGACGTCCAGCCGTACAGCCCGGCCGATCCGTTCGAGCACGAGCCGCTGTGGCAGGCGTTACGCGCGTTGCCGCCGAGGCAACGGGCGGTGATGGTCCTGCGTTACTACGAAGGGCTCTCCGAAGCGGAGATCGCGGATTCGCTCGGGGTCAGCCAGGGCACCGTCAAAAGCCAGGCGAGCAAGGCGATCGCGTCGCTGCGGACGAAGCTCGCGTTGTTCGAGCCCAAGGACGAAGGGAGGGAAGCGGGATGAACATGTCCGAAGAGGACGTGCAGCGCCAGCTGCGTGACCTGTTCTCTGATGAGCGGCTGGGCGCGGGGTCCACGCTGAATCCCGAGACGATCGTCGCGGGCGCCCGCCGTCGCCGTCGCCGCCGTCAGCTGATGCAGACGACGAGCGGGATGGCCGCCGCGGTGGTCATGCTGGGCGGCGGGCTCGCCGTCTTCACGATCCACGACAAGGACAACGGCGCGGCCTTCCCCGGCGGCGACCAGCTCACCATGGGGGCGGCGTCGTCGAGCCTGGCGCAGCCGGGGCCGGGAAGTTCGGCGCCGCCGTCGTCCTCGCCGGTGGCGCCGCCGAATCAGACGACCGTGCCGCCGCACTCGACGATCTCCGATGGGCCGGCCAAGCCGTCGAAGAGCACCTCGGCCACGAAGCCGCCCCCACAGGGCAAGGTGACCTCTGGCGCGCTGCTGACCTCCGCCGGCTTCGGCAAGCTACGGCTCGGGATGAGCGAGTCCGAGGCGGAAGCCACCGCCGGGCCGCTGCGGGCGAAAGAGGTCCGTGGCGCCTGCACCTACGGCTACGCGGAGGGGGCCGCAGTCCCGGGGCCGACGTCGGTGTCGCTGACCGAGAGCGACGGGATCACCGTCATCAACCCGGCGGGCACGGTGCACACCCCGGAGGGGATCGGCGTCGGCTCGACCGAGGAGGACATCCTCGCCGCCTATCCCGGCAGTACCAAGGACGGCAGCGCTTACGTCGCGCCGGTCAGCGCGGTGAGCGCGTACCGGATCTTCGTGTCCAACGACGGTGCGGCCGTCAGCATCCTGCTGACCAGCATCAACCAGGACTGTCAGTTCAGCTGAGGCGAACGAAGAAAACCCGGGCCGCTCCAAGAGGAGGGCCCGGGTTTTCCCGTGGTGGGAGCGTTGGTCAGAGTGCGCCGCCCGCGACCGGGGGCATGCCCGGGTCGGCGCCGCCGCCGTCCCCGATGGACTCGCGGTGCAGGTGGTTCTCCACCTCGAACAGGTTGCCGTTCGCGCGCTTGACGATGTTGAGCAGGGTGGACATCTGGGAGATCTCCTCGACCTGCTCCTTGAGGAACCACTGAGTGAACTGCTCGCCGATGTAGTCCTCTTCGGCGCGGGCGGCCTTGGCCAGCTGCTGGATGTCGGTCGCGACGTCCTTCTCCTGCTGCAGCGCGAGCTCGATGAGCTCACGGACGTCGGAGAAGTCGTTGCGCACCTCGCCGGTGCCGGGGATCTCCACGTGGTGGTCGGTGTCCAGCATGTACTGGACCAGCGCCATCGCGTGGTTCCGCTCTTCGACGGACTGCTTGTAGAAGTGCTTCGCGAGCTGCGGCAGGTCCTCGGCGTCGAACCAGACCGCCAGCGCGATGTACTGCTGGGAGGCGTTGAACTCGTTGTGGATCTGCGCCTGCAGCAGTTCGTAGAACTTCGAGCGCGGTTGTTTCTTGGTGAGGGCCATGTGTTCGACGATACGTCATGTCCCTATTCGATTTCCACTTTTCTCTGGTGATGTACCCCCTATTAGGTTATCATTACCGACAATAGCCCCGCCTCAATAAAGTAAGCCTTCCCTAATCAAATGAAATCAATTAGGGAAGGCTTACTTTATTTCCGGTTCAGATGCTTTCGCGCCGGATCGGGCACGACATGCAGCGCGGGCCGCCGCGGCCGGAGCCCAGCTCGGAGCCCGTGATGGCCAGGACTTCGATACCGGCTTCCGCCAGGCGCGCGTTGGTTTCCACATTACGTTCGTATCCGACGACCACGCCCGGCGCGAGGGCGAGGGTGTTGTTCCCGTCGTCCCATTGCTCGCGTTCCGCGGTGACCGGATCGAGCCCGGTGTCGATGACGCGAAGCCGTTCGATTTCCATTGCTTCGGCGGCCGCGGTGAGGAATGGGGCCGGGCCTTCCACCTTCACCGAACCGTCGTCGGTCGGGCGCATCGTGAACGCGGTCAGCGAATCACGGGAAAGCGGATACATGACGACGGCGTCGGCCGCGACCATCGTGCAGACGGTGTCCAGATGCATGGTCGCGCGGGTCTGCTGGATCGGGACGGCGAGCACGGTGTGCGCGATCCCGTCGGCGAACACCGACCGCGCCAGCGACTCCGCGCCCGCCGCGGTCGTCCGCTCGCCGACGCCGATGGCGAGAACGCCCGGCGAGAGCAGCATGACGTCACCGCCCTCGATCGGCGCAGAGTGCGCGCCGTACGCGCGGGCGGCGTGGCGGAACCAGGGGTGGTAGGCGTAGATGAGGTCCAGCACCGCGGTCTCGCGGACGCGGGCGGGCATGGTGAGCGAGGAGACCGCGACCCGGTCGCCGATCCAGGCCGACGAGTCACGGGTGAACAGCAGGTTCGGCAGCGGATCGACGGCGAAGTCGTTCGGGTGGTTCATCAGCCGGACCAGTGAGGCGCCTTCGGCGGCCGGCAGTTCCTCGAAGGTCATGCCCGCCATCAGGACCTCGGCCAGCGTCGCCGGGGCGGCGCTCGACAGATGGGACCGGAGCGAATCGGCCAGGTCGGGTCCGAGTCGCCGCTCGTCGACGGCCGCGTGCACGCCCGCCGCGTGGGCGCGGGTGTCCGAGAGCGCCGTGCGCAGCGCGTCGGCCAGCAGCAGCACCTCGACACCGCGGCCGCGCAGCACCTCGGCGAACGCGTCGTGCTCCTCCTGCGCGCGGTCCACCCAGGGGATGGAATCGAACAGGAGCTGGTCGTTGTTGCGAGGCGTGAGCCTTTTGAGCTCGTTGCCGGGCCTGTGCAGCAGCACCGCACGCAGGGGGCCGACTTCGCTGTCAACTCGGGGTGGAGTCGTCTCGTCAATCACCGGTTCACACTAGCTAGGGAAGCCAGGAAACTCGCCCTTTGAGCAGCGCGTATCCGACGAAGGAAACGAAATCCAGCGCGGTGTGCGCGGCGATCAGCGGCCACAGCCGGTTCGTCTTCTGCCACAGCCTGCCGAACACCAGGCCCATCACGACGTTGCCGACGAAACCGCCGAAACCCTGATACAGGTGATACGACCCGCGAAGCACCGAAGACGCGGCCAGCGAGGTGTTCTCACGCCAGCCGAGCTGCCGCAGCCGGGTCAGCAGATACGCGACGACGAGCACCTCTTCGGCGAACGCGTTGCCGAAGGCCGACAACGTCAGCGTGATCGGCCGCCACCACGTCTCGCCCAAAGTGGACGGTTGCACCGACAGGCTGAACCCGAGGCTGTAGGAGAGAAAGTACAGCCCCAGCCCCGGAATCCCGATCACCGCGGCGAGCAGGAGCCCGTGGACGACGTCGCGGCTGGGCCGCCGTTTGTCGAGGCCGATCTCCGCGAGCTTCATCCCGCCGCGCCACAACAGGTACAGCCCGAGCGCGCCCCAGCCCACCAGCTGGCCCGCGCTCAGGAGCTGCTTGAGCAGGTCGACCAGGCTCAGCGTCGCCTGGGGGACGTTGAGCTGGGCCTGTTGCCGCGCCAGCGGCACGGGCTGCAGCAGCGAGTCCACAAGGGACAGCAGACTGCGCAGCCCGGACAGGCCGAGGGTGATGCCGAAGACGACGACCAGTTCGATGACGATCGCGCGGCGGCGTGCCGGATCTTCCACGAATTCCGGCAGCGCCGGGCGTTCGGGACGCAGCCAGCTCATCGGCCGCACGTTACCGTCGGGGCATGCCAAGGAGCATCGCGACCAACGAAACCGTCGACCGCGCCGCGCTGGTCGACTTCCTGTCCACCCGCCACCGCGCCATCCTGATGACCACCAAGGCCGACGGCGGACCCCAGCTCTCCCCGGTGACCTGCGGCGTCGACGGAGAAGGCCGCCTGGTCATCTCCACGTACCCGAAGCGCGCGAAGGTCGTCAACGTGCGACGCGAGCCGAAGGTGTCCGCCTGTGTCCTCTCCGACGAGTGGAACGACCAGTGGGTCCAGCTGAACGGCACGGCCGAGGTACTCGACCTGCCCGACTCGGTCGAGCCGCTGGTCGACTACTTCCGCGCGATCTCCGGTGAGCATCCCGACTGGGACGAGTACCGCGAAGCGATGGTGAAGCAGGGCAAGAGCATCATCCGCGTCACCATCGAATCGTGGGGCCCGATCGCCAAGGGCGGCTTCCCGGCCGAACTGGCCTAACCCTGCGGAAAGTACGGGCAGCCGACGAGACGGCGGATCTCGCCGCTCAGCTGATGCGGCCCGTCGACCGGCCGCGAGAACGCGAGCCGGACGTCGTGGTCGCCCGAGTCGGCCTCCACCCGCAGCCGCAGGCCGTAGCGGTCCAGCCCGAGCGGCCGGATCCAGCCGCCGCGCAGTTCGGCGGGCACGTGCTTGGCGAGCTGCTGGACGACGTCGGCGTGGTCGGTCTCCAGATGCCGCAGCCACGCGGCCTCGTAGTCGTGGAACGGGTCCGGCGGCGCGGCGCTGAACATATGCGGCCGGAGCGAGTGCGTGCCCTCGGCGTCGGCCAGTACCAGTGACGCCGGGGTCAGCCTCAGCAGCGTCAGGCCGTGTCCGACGTCCAGAAGCCGCTCGTCCGGCCGGGTTTCGGCGATGGAGACCGCGCGGGCCCGTGCCGAGACCTCGGAAAGCGGGCGGAGCCAGCCCGTGATCCACAGCAGCCCGCGGATGGGCTCGCGCAGGTCGACCGGCGCCTGATCGGTCAGTTCGACCATCACCGCGAGCTCGCCGCGCTGGGCCTCGTGCGCGCGTTTCACCAGGTGGTGCTCGTCCGGCAGCAGGATGCTGACGCTGCCGCTCGGATGCACGTGGTGCAGCTCGGGGATGACACGGCCGCACTGTCCAGGCAGGTCACGCTGCTCGGCGGTCGGCATCAGCGTCGCCGGCCCGTTGCGGGTGGCGATCGTCTTCGCGCGTTCCGCGGGGTTCGGCGCCGGCGGGCGGCGGATGGACGTCGGTGTGGTCACGGCTCACCTCCTAGTTAGGTGAGCCTAACCTGATCTGGCCGTTCAGTGGAAGTAGCCTGGATCACGTCTCACCGCATCCGTATACGTTGACCTGGTGGAAGACCACAGAATCCGGGTGCTCGAACCACCCGAAGGGATTCCGGCGTTGAACATGCCGGTCCTGAGACCCCTTCTCGATCGCAACACCGCGACCACCGGAACGATGACCATCGCGACCGGACTGGCAGTGGTGCTGGGTGTCGTGCTCGCGATCTCCGGAGGGCACGGGATCGCCGTGCCCACGGCCCTCCTCGTCTTCATGACACCGTCTTCGCTTTACTTGGGCTACTCCTCCCTTGCCGGATCCTCGCCGATGCGCAAACTCACCGACAAGCCGTTCCGCCTGGTGAGCGGGCTGGACGGCGCCCTGGTCGCCGGTTCGCGGGTGAGCGTTCCCCTGGACGGGCGGTGGCTCGTCGTGCGGTTCCCCGTCCCGCTCCGGACGCAACTCGCGGCGCAGCGGCGGCTCTGGGTGCTCGGGCGGTTCGTCGTGTTGCCCGGTGTCGTCGTCCCGCGTCGTGGTGCGTTCCGCGACAACCCGGTGAAGGGCTCCGTCCCCTTCGCCGCGGAGCCGGTGTCGCCGGGCCGGATTCTCGCGGCGCAGCGGAGGCTGCTTTCGGCGTACTACTTCCTCGCCGCCGTGATGCTGCTCGTCGCGAGCGCGTTCGCCTTCTGGACGGCGGTGGACTATCCGCGGTGGGACGGCGTCATGGTGAAGTTCCTGTCGTTTGTCGGCTACGGCTTCGCGGTGGGCGCGGTCGGGCTCGCCGTCGTCGCCGTTGTGCTGCTGAGGAAGCTGCCCGAGCCGCGGTGGACCGAACTCGCCGTCGTGTCCGGGCCGGCGTCGGTCAACTTCTTCGGCATGGTCACCGTGAAGGGCCGGACGGTCCTGCCGGACGGCCGCGAGGTCACGGTCCAGGCGGGCGGCTCGGATCCGTCGCTGGCCGCGAACATCGCCGCGACCGGACGGCTGTGGGTGCTCGGCGTGCCGGCGGCCGGGAAGACGGCGAAGGCGGGCGTGCCGGGACACGCGGTTTTCGGGCCGGTCCGATTCGGCCGGTGACGGTCAGCCGAGAGAGCGCCGCGTCGCCTCCTCGGTCTCCACGACACCCCGCCTGATCCCTTCCAGCTGCTCGCTCAACTCGCCGATCGTGGTGGTGTCGAGCAACGCGTCGCCGGTGGCGGCCGAGAGTTCGGCCGCCCTGGCGACCAGGCCGTCGAGGCCGAGCGCGCCGGATCGCAGCTGTGCCAGCAGTTTCCGCTGCGCGCCCGAAAGCCGCGTGTGCACGTCTTCCTGTGCCTGCACGGCCTCGAGCGACTGGGTCAGATCGCCGCGGATGTCGTCGTCGGCGGTCTTCAAATCCTTGCGCAGCCGGGCTTTCTCGGCCGACACCGCGCCCAAGTCCACGCGCGCCAAGGCCTTCCCGGTGGCGGACGCGCGAGCGGCCAGCCGCCGGAGGGTGTCGACGGTTTCCCGCACCACCGGTTCCATGCCCGCCACCCGGTCGGCGAGCGGGCCGGTGTCGAGTGAGGCGGAGATCGACCGGAAGCCATCGGCCGCGGCCTCCGCACGCCGCAGCCAGCCCGCCTCGGGTGAGCCGGGCTCGACGTCGGGAAGCGGCCGTTCTTCGGCCTCCAGCAAGGGTTTCGGGCGCGTGGCGGCGGCGACCCCGGCGCGGGCGGCGAGCACGGTGACGCCGACACCGAGCGCGGCGAGCGTCGGCAGTTGCACCGCCCAGGCCGCCCCCGCCGACGTCGCCGCGAGGAGCAGTCCCCACGGTTCGGCTAGCTCACGGACGAAGCGCATATCCGAGGATCTCAGAAATTCGAGATCACGGCGGTGAAGACCTGGTCGATCGAGTCCGGTTTGGACGAGTCGTACCCGACGCCTTGAGTGGTCTCGGCGATCTCCTTGAGCACGTTCAGATCCGCGTCCGACCCGTAGGCGATGGTGAACAGCCGCACCGCCTCACCGCCGCCCTCGGTCCGCAACCGGCCGGTGAGATTCTGCAGATCGATGCCGCCGGGATCCTCGTTCCGGCCGTCGGTGAGCACGACGACCGCGTTGATCGCGTCCGGATCCAGCCGCTGCTTCATGAACTCGTAGGCCGCGAGCGACGAGTCGTAGAGCCCCGTCCCGTTCTGCGGGGTCAGCCCGTTCAGCCGCGACGCCAGCTCCTGCCTGCCCGGCTCGCCGCCGATCGGCGACACCGGCCGGAGTTCGGCGTAGTCCTTGTCGCCGTCCAGTTTCGTCGAGAACATCCACAGCCCGACCTTGTCCGCGTCGCTGAACTGCGGCAACGACGCCACGGCCGCCTGTTTCGCGAGATCCATCTTGTTCTTGCCGGTCCCGCCGACGCTGTCGCCCATCGACCCGGAGACGTCGACGACCAGCAGCACGTTCGCCTTCTTCCGCAGGTCCTTCCACGACTTCAGCACCTCGGTCAGCACCGGCGGGCTCGGCGGGCGGATCAGGTTGAGCTTCGAGTCCGGCTCGGCGCCGTTCTCCTTCGTGGTCTGCGAGCCGGGTTTCCCGTCGAACGTGCGGAAACCGATGTCGCTGAACTTCTGCTGCGCTTCGGCGCCCCGCAGATGCGCGAGGAAATCCGCCGCGACCTGCTTGTGGACGTCGTCGGCCCAGTTCAGCACGGTGAACGGGTGGTCGGAGTTGAGCGTGCCGTCGCTCGGGTAGATCCCGGCGAGCGGCACCTTCGGCGGCGCGTGCTGGCCGCGTTTCGCCGGATCGTTCGTGGGATTGCCCTGGTTGTAGCCGACGAGCGAGTTCTCCTCGACCGTCACCGCCGAGATGTACGACATCGCGGCGCCGCGGTCGTCGGCCTTCTGCAGGTTCGTCAGGAACGTCAGCGTGTTGTCGCCGTAGTGGACGATGGCCTGCTCGACGTTCTGCACGAACGTGCGCGCCTCGGGTTTCGCGAGCGCGTTCGCGGTGAGGTCCGAAGACGTGCCCGTCGCCGCGTAGTAGGCGCCGATGGTGGCGTTGAGGCCGGAGGTCGAGATGTTCGGATTCGTCTTCCCCAGCCGGAACTTGCCCCATTCCGGATGGCCGTACTTCGCCCAGCCCTGCGGATCCGTGGCGAGCGCGGCGAGATCCTTCCAGCCGATGCCCTTGCCTGGCCAGCCGAGCGCTTCGGCCATCGGCTTCGGCATCGCGACGACCAGCGGCGCGTTCGCGACCGATTCCGGGTCGCCCTCGGGCACCAGCGCGGGGTGATCGGTGCCGGTGAGGTTCTGGCGCAGCAGATTCACCCAGCCGGACGCGGCGGGCGTCCAGACGTCCGGGCGCGGGCCGTCCACCGCCTCGTTCCAGCCGCGGGACAGCGCCTGCATCGCGGTGCCGGACGATTTCGACTGCACGAGCACGTCGACGCAGCGCCCGGCCACCGTGCGGCCGCTGTAGCCCTTGGCGATCTCGGCGACCACGCCCGCCTTTTCCGGCGACGACGACACCTGCAGCTTGACCGCGTCACCCGTCGTGCACTTCGCTTCCACGGCCTCCTCGCCGGAGTCGCTCGTGATCGCGCGCAGGCCGATGATCAAGCCGACGGCGACCACCGCCGCGGCCACGAACGCCAGGACCTTGCGGCCGCCGCGGGACTGCCCTGGATTCACGACCATGGAGAACCTCCCGGTGAGAAACACCGATTATCCGGAGGTTTCGCCTTGCCCGGCTTGGCGTTGCCGAACCGTTGCGGCCGTGGCGGTACTTATCCCGCCACCCCTGCCGCATTTAGTCCTCTGAATGCGCTGGGCACGCATTAGAGGACTAAATGCGGGGTCGCTAGGCGCCGGGGCCGCGGCCGGACCAGGTCCAGGCGTAGCCGTGGTCCTCCGACGCGTCGGCCGCCTCGCCGAGATCCAGCGGCGCGAAGGTGTCCACCATGACCGCGGTCTCGTCGAAGAACTGCGCCCCGATCGACGCCTCCGCCGCCCCGGGCTGCGGCCCGTGCGTGAAACCGGACGGGTGCAGCGAGAGCGAACCGACCTCGATCCCGGAGCCTTTGCGCGCCTCGTAGTTCCCCCGGACGTAGAACATCAGCTCGTCCGAGTCGACGTTCGCGTGGTTGTACGGCACCGGGATCGACTCGGGGTGGTAGTCGACCTTGCGCGGGCAGAACGAGCAGACCACGAAGTTCGGGCCCTCGAACGTCTGGTGCACGGGCGGCGGCTGGTGCACGCGGCCGGTGATGGGCTCGAAATCGTCGATGTTGAACACCCACGGGTACAGGCAGCCGTCCCAGCCGACGACGTCGAACGGGTGGGTCGCGTAGGTGTAGCGCGTCAGCCCGGCGCGGTGCCGCACGAGGACCTCGACGTCGGTGCCGTCGACGACCAGCGGCTCCGACGGGCCGCGGATGTCGCGTTCGCAGTACGGCGAGTGCTCCAGGAACTGGCCCTTCGCCGACAGGTACCGCTTCGGCGGGCCGATGTGGCCGCGCGCCTCGATGGTCAGCAGCTTGACCCCGTCGTCGTCGTGCGGGAGCACGCGATAGGTGCACGACGTCGGGATGACGAGGTAGTCGCCGTCGCCGACCTCCAGCGAGCCGTAGATCGTCTCGACGGTCGCGCCGCCGCCCTGGACGTAGAACAGCTCGTCGCCTGCCGCGTTGCGGTACAGCGGCGAAGGCTTGGTCGCGTGGACGAAGCCGATGGTGACGTCGGAGTTGCCGAACAGCTGCCGCCGGTCGGTGACCGCGTCGGCGTCGCCGAACTTGAGGTCCTGGGTCTTGAACGCGCGGGGCTTGAGCGGGTGGTTCGGGGTGATCGGGCCGCGCTCGTCCTCGATCGCGACGGCGTCGACGATCGCGGTGGGCAGGCCGCGGTGATAGAGCAGCGCCGAGTCCGCCGAGAAGCCCTCGACACCCATCAATTCCTCGGCGTACAGGCCACCGTCGGGCTTGCGGAACGCCGTGTGGCGCTTGTGCGGGATCTCGCCTACCTGCCGGTAGTAAGGCATCGGAATCTCCCCGGAACGTGTCCGTTGTGCGAACGATTTTGTCCTGATGTCGTACGCTACTAGCGTGTCAGTCGTGTCAAGCGCTGTGGAACTCACGCCACCCGGCCCCCGAGGAATCCCTCCCCTGTTCGCGCGGCTCGTCGACGACTCGGCGTTGTTCCCGCCCGGTGAGGCGTCCATGCCCGAAGCGCTGCGTGCGCACTTCGCGTCGAGGGCCGGTGAGCACTCCGGCGTCCTCGGTGTGTTCCTGTGCCAGGCGTCGAGGCTGCCCGAGCTCATCACCGAACTCATCAAGATCAAACCCAAGGAACCGCTGCCGCTGTCGCTGATCATCGACACCGGCCTCGGCGGCGTCCCGAAGGCGATCTCGATCGTCGAATCGCGCAGCGAGATCCTCAGCCTGCGCATGGTGGAGATGCCGGCGCCGTCGGACGTCGACGAGGTCTGGCTGGAGCGGGTGTCCGAGTTCGTGCCCGAGGACGTCATCCGCGTGGTCGAGCCGCGGCGCGGCGTCGGCTGGCTGGACGGCGTGCGGAAGGTGATCGAGCACGGCAGCTGGCCGAAGATCCGCTGCGGCGGCAAGGCAGGCGAGAACTTCCCCAGCGTCGACGAGGTCGCCGACTTCCTCGCCGTGGTCAGCGGCTCGACGGGGGCGTCGTTCAAGGCGACGAACAGCCTGCACCGCGCCGTCCGGCACACCGAGGAGTCGAGCGGTTTCACCCATCACGGGTTCCTGAACCTGATCGTGGCGTCCGCGCGCTGCCTCTCCGGCGGCGACGTGCGCGCGGCCCTCGAAACGACCGACGGCGCCGCGCTGGCCGCCGAGGCCAAGGGCATGTCGGACGAGGCGGCGAAGGCCGTTCGCGGGCTCTTCGCGTCTTACGCGGCGGCCTCGTTCGACGAGCCGGTCGCCGACCTCGGGGAACTCGGGTTGTTGTGACCCGCGAAGGGTCACTCACCCTCGACCGGGGCCTCGCCTTGTTGCAGGCCGTGGCGGACGCCGGTGGCGAGGCGGCGACGATCTCCGAACTCGCCGTCGCCATCGGCGCGAGCCGGGCTGCCGTCTACCGGCTGCTCGTCCCGCTGTCCGAACGCGGACTGGTGTGGCGCGACGGCAACAAAGTGCGGCTGGGCGTCGGCCTGCTCCGGCTCGCCGGGCAGGTCCTCCCGCAGCTGCGCGAGGCGGCGCGGCCGGTCCTGCGCGAGCTGGCGGAGAAGGTCGGCGCGACGGCGCACCTGTCGGTCGCGCAAGGGGATCAGGCGCAGGCCGTCGCGGTCGTCGAACCGTCGTGGACGAGCTTCCACGTCGCCTACCGCGTCGGCACCCGTCATCCGCTGTCCGCCGGCGCGGCGGGCAAGGCGATGACGCTGCGTCCCGGCGGCGGCGAAGGCTGGGTCACCTCGTCGGGTGAGCTGGAGGCGGGCGCCTCCGGGGTCGCGGCGCCCGTGCGCGGGGTGCCGGGCTTGAAGGCCAGCGTGGGTGTCGTGTCCCTCGAACCGCTGGACGCCTCCGTGGTGGGGCCCGCGGTCGTGGCGGCCGCCGTCCGGCTGGCCGAGGTGCTGAAGCAGCCCGAATAGCTCTCAGCGGTGGCTGAGCAGCGGGCGCACCATGGTCGCCAACAGCGTGAGGTCGACCGCGAACAGCAGCCGCTCGAACAGGCCGAGCGTGACCTCCTGGTGCGACGGGCCGGTGAGCATCGTCCAGACGAAGCCGCCGAGCACGATCACCACCGCGGCGAAGCTGGCCACCGAAAGCCGCCGGATCGTCGTGCGGCGCGGCTCCCACGGGCACCGCGCGCGGCCCGGCCGCGTCAGCAACCAGGCGGCGGCGGGAAGCGCGAGGAAAGCCGCCAGCGCGGCGTAGTTGTGGATCTGGCCTGCCAGCGACCGGGCCTGGCCCTCGGGGTCGACGGGGACGAGCGCGAGGACGAACAGCCCGGCGCACCACACGCCGAGCAGGACGAGCACGGATTCGTAGCCCTGGCGGTGCGCCTTGGCGATCCCGCCGAGCAGCGCGAGCGAACCGAAGCCCAGCGCCAGGCACATCGCGCCGAACAGCGGCGCCGCCGTCGAACCGGGCGAAAGGTAGCCGTAGACGTACTCGGACAGCGTCTGCCAGATCGGGCTGACCTGGCTGGACAGCCTCAGGTGCAGATCGATCGAAATGGCGACGGCCACGGCCATGCCGAAGATCGCGAGCCTGCCGTGCACGGGGGAGACGGCGCGGGCCGCGAGGGTCTTCGACGAGGTCACAACCGGTTTCTCCAGGCAAGTCGGGGCGGGTGTTCACCTTTTCGTTCCCGAAAGGTTACCCGGCGAACCTGTGAAAACCCCGTGCGCCTCAGAAGGCGAGCTGGGCCAATGCGAACAGCGAGAAACCGGCGAAGACGAAGCCCGCCACACGCTGGATGAGCTTGGGACGGATCCGGCTGCGCACCTTCGCGCCGATGAAGACGGCGAGACCGGCGACGGCGACCAGTGCGACGAAGGAGCCGAGGCCGACCGCGAACGGGTTGCCGAAGCGGGCCGTGAGGCTGGCCGTCGCGAGCTGGGACGCGTCGCCCCACTCGGCGGCGAACAGCACGCCGAACGACGTCAGCGCGGAGCGGAGGAAGGTCGCGGGGCCGGGACCGGAACGCGAGGCGTCCTCTCCGCCGTCTTTGGCGGGACTGAACCCTTCGCGGAGAAGCATGTACGCGCCGATACCGAACATGCCGGCGACGATCGCGGTCACCAGCGCTTCCGGCAGCAAACCGAGCACACTGCCGAAGGTGGCGGCGATCGCGGATTGCACGGCGAATGCGGCGGTGACCCCGACGAATACCGGCCACGCGCGAAAACGGGTGGTGAGAACCAAAGTCGCGACCAGGGTCTTGTCCGGCAGTTCCACCGCCAAGACCAGGCCGAACGCGCTGATCAGCGCCAGCATCGAGCTAGACATGATGGTTCTTCACCCCTTTCACTGCAACGATAAAGGGGCGATTCAGAGAAAGGCAAGCTGATGGTTTTTCCGAATCGGACGGCATGTGCGGGCGAATTGTATTCCTCGGCCGGGCGGAAATGAGTCTTCGGCAAACCGAATTCTTTTTTCAGGCTTCACTGGTAGCGTCGCCGGCCATGGACGAGAGAGCGCGGATCGAAGACGTGTGCAGGCGCCTGAAGGAGCACTACGTGTTCCCCGACGTCGCCGAGAAGCTGACCGTGTACTTACGGGCGAGGCTGAGTGACGGCGCGTACGCGGGGCTCGACGATCAGGCGTTCGCCGTCGCGGTCACGCAGGATCTGCAGTCGGTCAACGGGGACAAGCATCTGCGGTTGCGTCATCACGTCGAACCGCTGCCCGACGCGGAAGGGGAGTCGTTCGATCCCGAGGAGTTCCGGCGCGAGGCGGAGCTGAACTGCCACGGCATCACGTCGGCGCGGCGGCTGGCCGGGAACGTCGGCTACCTGGAGACCAAGCTCTTCTACGCGCCGGATAGTGCCGGTGAGGCCCTCTCCGCGGCGATGACGCTGCTCGCGACCACCGACGCGCTGCTCATCGACGTCCGGGAGAACCGGGGCGGCGACCCGTCCACGGTCGCGCTGCTGATCAGCTACCTGGTCGGCGACGAGCCCGTCCACTTCAACAGCATCTATCTGCGCGACGGCGACGTGACCAACCAGTTCTGGACGCTGCCGTACGTACCGGGCCGCAAGTTCGGCCCGGACAAGCCGGTGTGGGTGCTGACCGGGCCGACGACGTTCTCCGGCGCCGAGGACCTGAGCTACTCGCTGCAGCAACTCGGGCGGGCGAAAACGGTCGGCGCCGTCACCGGCGGTGGGGCGAACCCGCGGAAGCAATACAAAGTGGACACCCATCTGGATGTCACAGTCCCGGGTGGACGGGCCGTGAACCCGGTCACGGGGTCCAACTGGGAAGGCGTCGGCGTCCAGCCCGACATCGCCGTCGACGTCGAGGCCGCTTTCGACACGGCGTACGCGTTGGCGCTGGCCCACGTGCTGACGCTGGGGGACACGGGCGCGCGGCGGCAGGTCGCCGATGAGGCGCGGCTGGCGCTCGCCGCCCTCGGCTGAGCCGGGCGCGGGACCTACGTCCTAGCGAGATCGGGACCACTTGAACTGGCGGGCTCAACGGGCGTTGAGCAGGCTTGAGGCGTGGAGGTTCTCGATCTCGCTAGGTGGCAGTTCGGCATAACCACCGTCTATCACTTCCTGATGGTCCCGCTGACCATCGGGCTTTCCGTCCTGGTCGCCGGGATGCAGACGGCGTGGGTCCGCACGGGTGACCGGCGGTACCTGAAGATGACCAAGTTCTGGGGGAAACTCCTGCTGGTCAACTTCGCGATGGGCGTGGTCACCGGCATCGTGCAGGAGTTCCAGTTCGGGATGAACTGGAGCGCGTACTCGCGGTTCGTCGGCGACGTGTTCGGCGCGCCGCTGGCGATGGAAGGGCTCGTCGCGTTCTTCGTCGAGTCGACCTTCCTGGGGCTGTGGATCTTCGGCTGGGACAAGCTGCCGAAGAAGGTCCACCTGGCGTGCGCGTGGGCGTATTCGCTGGCGACCGTGGCGTCCGCGTACTTCATCCTGGCGGCGAACTCGTGGATGCAGCATCCGGTCGGGGTCGAGTTCGTCGACGGCAAGCCGACGATGAACTCGATCTGGGCGGTGCTGACGAACAACACCGCGCTGGCCGCGATCCCGCACACGCTCGCGGGTGCCTTCTCGGTGGCGGCGGCGTTCCTGGTCGGGGTGGCCGGCTGGCAGTTGTGGCGCAAGCGTTCGGAGGACGACGAGCACCGCGCGGTGTGGCGTTCGTCGTTGCGTCTCGGCGGCTGGACCGGCGTGGTGGCGTTCGCGGTGCTCGCGATCACCGGCGACGTGCAGGGCAAGCTGATGTTCGAGCAGCAGCCGATGAAGATGGCTTCGGCGGAAGCGTTGTGCCATACGGAGAAACCGGCGAGCTTCTCGATCATCGCGATCGGCGACGTCCGGAACGCGAACTGCGAGGACGTCAAGACGTTCAACGTGCCCGCTCTGCTCTCGTTCTTGGCGCACAACGACTTCTCGACCGAGGTCAAGGGCGTGGAGAACCTGGTCACCGAGTATCAGGCGAAATACGGCACGAACTACCCGGACGACCCGCAGCTCGGTTCGCTCGCGGGCAAGCCGATCGACTACGTGCCCAGCCTGCCGGTGACCTACTGGGGCTTCCGCGCGATGATCGGCTTCGGCGCGATCTCGGCCGGGATCGGGCTGCTCGCGCTGTGGCTGACCCGGCGCGGGCGGATCCCCGGGCAACGCTGGTTCCCGTGGCTCGTGCTCGGCGGGATCGCGACCCCGTTCATCGGCAACAGCGCCGGCTGGATCTTCACCGAGATGGGCCGTCAGCCGTTCGTGGTGGTGCCGAACCCGACCGGTGTCGACGGGGTGTGGATGTTCACGGCGCAGGCCGTCTCGAAGTTGTCCACAGGCGAGGTGTGGACGTCGCTGATCGCTCTGACGACCGTCTACGCGGTGCTCGGCGTCGTCGAGGTGTTCCTGATGCGCAAGTACGTCCGCGGCGGCGTCGACGCGGTCATGCCACCCGAGAAACCGGCCTCGACCAGCAAGAACAGCGACTCGAAAGGCGGTGACGGCGATGACGACGCGCTGGCCTTCGCCTACTGATCGCCTCTTGACCTCACGTACCCAGCCCCCCGCCCTTCCCGGGGGACGGCCCCGCACCCAGCGTATCGGGAGTATCGCTCAGGCGGGTTACCCACAGCCGATCTGTGGACAACTTGGGCGGTTGTGGATAACTCAGGGCGACCGGGGTTTGAAGGGTGGGACGGCGGGCGTCGCGAAAGCCACTTTCGCGACGCTGGATGTCCCGAAAGTGGCTTTCGTGACATGGCGGACGGCGTCGTCAGGGCGCGCGGACGGGCTGCGGGCTGAAGGGGCCCTTCACCGCATCGCACGCCCCGAAGGCTCCCTTCACCGCGTCGCATGCGGTGAAAGCGTCCTTCAGCCCCAGCCCGAGCCCAGGTCCAGGAAAGGGAGCATCCGATGACCCTCGAAACGATCTGGTTCTGCGTCATCGCCCTGTTCTGGCTCGGTTACCTCTTCCTCGAAGGCTTCGACTTCGGCGTCGGCATGCTCATGCCGGTCCTCGCGAAGGACAACACCGAACGCCGCGTCATGGTCAACACGATCGGCCCGGTCTGGGACGGCAACGAGGTCTGGCTGATCGTCGCCGGCGGCGCGATGTTCGCCGCGTTCCCCGGCTGGTACGCGTCGCTGTTCTCGGCCGCGTACCTCCCGCTCCTGGTGGTCCTGCTCGCCCTCATCGGCCGCGGCGTCGCGTTCGAGTACCGCGGCAAGGTCGACACCGATCGCTGGCGCCGCAACTGGGACCGCGTCATCGGCATCGGCTCGTGGGTCCCGCCGTTCGGCGTCGGCCTGCTCCTCGCGACCACCGTTCTCGGCCTCCCGCTCGACGCCGACGGCAACCGGGTCGGTGGCCCGTTCGCCGCCCTCAGCGTCGAAACGCTGCTCGGTGCGATCGCGGTCGTCGGGTTCTCGCTGGTCCACGGCGCCGCGTTCCTCGCGCTCAAGACCGAAGGCGACCTCCGCCACCGCGCGCGGAAGCTGGCCACGCGCCTGCTGCCGGTCTCGCTGCTGCCGTTGCTCGCGTTCCTCATCGTCGTGCAGCTGCGCTCGGGTGACCTGTGGACGCTGCTCCTCATCGGGGTCGCCGTCATCGCCGCCGTGCTCGCGTGGTTCAAGATCCGCCTGGGCCGCGAAGGGCAGGCGTTCGCCGCGCTCGGCGGGGTCATCGCCGCTTCCGCCGTCGCGATCTTCGTCGCGCTGTACCCCAACGTCCTGCCGTCCACTTTGGACGCGGCGAACACGTTGACGATCGCGGGCGAGGCGTCGAGCCCGTACACCCTGACCGTGATGACCTGGGTCGCGCTCTTCGGCGCTCCCGCCGTCCTGATCTACCAAGGCTGGACGTACTGGGTGTTCCGCAAGCGCATCGGCACCCGGCACATCCCACCGGTGCACGCACCATGACCGAACTTCCCGGCCGCGACACCCTTTCCGCCACGGAGTCCACAATGGACCCAGCGCGACCGGGGAAGGGTCCGCTCGGCGCGCTCGCTCCGCTTTCGGGCGCGGCGCGCCGGGCGTTGATCCTCAGCGGGATCCTCTCGTTCGCCAACGCGCTTCTGCTGGTGGGACAGGCGTTCCTGCTGGCCGACGTCCTCTCCGCGGTCGTCCGCGGAACACCGGGGGACCGCACCGTCCAGCTGGCCGCGCTGCTCGCGCTCGTCGTAGGGCGCGCGTTGACCGGCTGGGCGGTGCGGATCGTTTCCGTTCGCGCGGCCGCCCGCGCGAAGGAGGAATTGCGCGCCAAAGCCCTCGACCATGCCTTGAAACTCGGCCCGGAATGGATCGCGCGCCGCGGCCACGGCGAGCTGACGTCGTTGACCACCAAGGGACTCGACGCGCTCGACGCCTACTTCACCCAATACCTTCCGGCGCTGGTGACCGCCGCGATCGTGCCGCTCGCCGCCGGCGTCGCGATCCTGTTCGCCGACTGGCCGTCGGCCCTGCTCGTCGTGATCACCGTGCCGCTGGTGCCGCTGTTCGCCATCCTGATCGGCAAGCACACCGCCGAACGGGTCGCCGAAGCCGCTGACGCGGAACAACGGCTGTCCGGGCATCTGCTGGAACTCGTGCGGGCGCTGCCGATCCTCAGCGCGTTCCGCCGCGCCGGGGCACAGGCCGAGACGGTCCGGAAGATCTCCGAACGCCATCGCCGCACCACGCTCAAGACGTTGAAGGTCGCGTTCGCGTCGGCGTTCGCGCTCGAACTGATCGCGACGCTCTCGGTCGCGCTGGTCGCGGTCGTCATCGGGGTCCGGCTCGTCTCGGGCGAGCTGTCGCTGGCCATCGGGCTCGGCGTGCTGATCCTCGTGCCTGAGTGCTACCAGCCGTTGCGCGCGGTCGGCGCCGCGTTCCACGCCAGCGAAGACGGCGTCGAGGCCGTGCGACGGGTCGCGGATGTGCTCGCGGAACCGTTGCCGCCCAACGGTTCCGCGACACCGGCCAAGGGCGAGGTCCACGTCGGCGGGCTGCGGGTCGCCAGGCGCGGCGGATTCGCGCCCGACGGCGAGACGTTCAGCGTCCGGCCCGGCGAGATCACCTGGCTGCGCGCGCCCAGCGGCGGCGGCAAGTCGACGACGCTCGCCGCGCTGCTCGGCTTCGTGCAGGCGCACGACGGGACGATCACCATCGACGGCACCGACCTCGCCGACGCCGATCTGGCGCGGTGGCGGGAAAACGTCGCCTGGGTGCCGCAATCGCCGGTGTTCGGCGGGGGCACGGTCCGCGATGAGGTCGGCGCCGAAGACATCCTCGGCGAACTCGGGCTCACGGGGCTGGCGGAACGGCCGGTTTCGAAGCTGTCGCAGGGCCAACGCCAGCGTGTCGCGGTGGCGCGGGCCCTGGTGCGGGTCCGGTCGGGCGCGTGGCTGCTCCTGCTCGACGAACCCACCGCGCACCTCGACGAGGTCAACGCCGCGCGCGTCATGACCGCCGTCCGCGCAGCTGTCGCCAACGGCGCCGCCGCGATCATCGCCGCCCACGAACGCGGCTCCGGTATCGACATGTCGACATCGATGACGGTCGGGGCTGGAACCACGGAGGAAACGCGGGAGGTCAGGCCGCTGCCTTGGCGCGACCTGCTGCACCCCCGGTTCTTCGGTGGCGCGTTGCTCGGCGCCGCCGCCCTGCTCGCCGGGGTCGCGCTGACCGCGCTTTCGGGCTGGCTGATCGCCAAGGCGTCGCAACAACCGCCGATCCTGACCCTGACGGTGATGATCGTCGGCGTGCGGACGTTCGGTCTCGGCCGCGCGGGGCTGCGGTACGTCGAACGGCTGGTCACGCACGACGCCGCGTTCCGGATCGCGGGAAGCCTGCGCGTCCGGCTGTGGGAGTCGCTGGTGCGGCTCGGGCCGGCACGAGCGCTTCGGGCGGGCGAGGAGCAGCGGCGGCTCGTCGGCGACACCGACACCGTGCGCGACCTGCTCCCACGCGTGGTCACGCCGCTGGTCGTGGTCGCGTTGGTGGCCGTCGGCGCGGTCGCGGTCCAGGCCGCGGTGCTGCCCGAAGCCGGGCTCGCGCTGGCCGCGGCCGTGCTCGTCAGCGCGTTCGCGCCGCTGCTCGCGCTTCGGGCGGAACGCCGCGCGACCAGTGCACTGGCCGCCGGGCGGCGTTCGGTGTCGGCCCAGGTGCTGAGCCTGTTCGAAGCCGCCGCCGAGCTGATCGCCTACGGGGTCGACAAAGAGCAACGTCGCCGAATCGCCACGGCCGACGCCGCGCTGACCGCTGAAGCCCGGCGACAGGCCTTCGGTGCCGGAGCGGCCGATGCCCTGATCATCCTGGCGACGGGGGCCGCCACCGTCGTGAGCACCGGGTTGGCCGTGAGCGCCGTCGCCGTCGGCGCGCTGAACCCGGTGCTCGCGCCCGTGGTCGCCCTGGTGCCGCTCGCGCTGGCGGAGGTCCTCTCCCTTCTTCCGCCCGCCGCGCAGCACTGGGACACCCTGCGCCAGGCCCGCCTGCGCCTCGCCGCGTGCGATGAAGACGTCCTTCACGGCGAAATTCTTCACAGCACCGGCGGGGTGCGGATCCGGAACGCCGACCTCGGCTGGCCCGGCACCGAGCAGCCGGTCCTCACCGGGGTCGACCTCGACATCGCGCCCGGTACGCACGTCGCCGTCGTCGGCCCGAGCGGCGCCGGAAAGTCGACGCTCATCGCGGCCCTGCTCGGTTTCCTCGAGCCGCGCACGGGAGACGTCGCCGCTCCCGAAAACGTCGCCTGGGCACCTCAGGAACCGATGCTCGTCTCGACCACGGTCGCCGAGAACCTGCGTCTCGCGCGGCCGGCGGCGTCCGAGGCCGATCTTCGGAATGCCTTGTACCAGGCCGTTCTCGAGGACGTCGAGCTCACGACGATGCTGGACAGCGCCGGTGCCGGCCTTTCGGGCGGGCAGGCGCAGCGTCTCGCGCTGGCGCGGGCCGTGCTCGGCGCCGAGCAGGCCGATCTCGTCCTGCTCGACGAGCCCACCGCCCACCTCGACGAGCCGACCGCGCGCACCGTCCGCGAACGGCTCGGCGAGGCGCTCGCCGGGAAGACCGTCGTCCACGTCACGCACCACGCCGCCGAAGCCGACGGCGCGGACGTGATCCTGGAGGTCCGAGAGGGCCGCGTCACAAGGCGAGTACTGGCCGGAGCGGACTAATGTCGATAGCGCTCATGGATCCCACGCTTGCCGCGCGCGCACTGTCCGCCGCCACCGAGATCACCGGCACCGCCCTGTCCGGTGACGACCCGGGTGACGTGCTGGAGACCGTGGTCGCCCGCGCCGTCGAACTGGCCGAGGCCGACCTCGGTCTCGTCATGGTGCGCGCGGACGACGGCCAGGTGGTCGCCGAGGCCGCGCACGGAGCCACCACCCAAGGCCTGCGAGGGCTGGCTTTTTCCGCCGATTCCGCGGCGGGCCAGGTCGCGCGCGGCGGGGAGCCGGTGGTCAGCGAGGACTTCACCGTCGATCCCCGCACGGCGCCGTTCGTGCCGCCGGAACTGCAGGGCTTCGGGCCTTTCGCCGCTTCGGCGTTCGGCGCGGGCGGACGGGTTCTCGGCGCGCTCACCGTGTACCGCCGCCACGGCGGGGAGCCGTTCTCCGCCAGCACGGTCGAGGTGCTCACCGCGTTCGCCGCGCAGGCGGGTGTGGTGCTCGCGCTGGCCGAGGGTGCCAACGCCCGGCACCGCGTGACCCTCTACCAAGAGCGTGAACGCATCGCGCGCGAACTGCACGACGTCATCGTTCAGCGCCTCTACGGCGCCGGGATGCAGCTCGACCGCGTCCGCAAGAACATGCGGAAACGCTTCGCGCAGGCCGACGGCGCGCGGCTGTCCGAGGCGATCGACCAGCTCGACCAGACCATCGAAGAGATCCGCGGCACCGTGCGCGCCCTGCGCAGCCCGGAACCCGCGAACGAGACCGTCACCGCCACCGACCTCGCCGAGTCCGCGCGGGGCGAGGTGCGCATCGCGGGCGAGCTGCTCGGCTACCCGCCGACCCTCGAACTGTCCGGAGAACTCGCCGACATCCCCGCCGAACAGGCGGATCACATCCGGGCCGCCCTGCGCGAGGCACTGTCCAATGTGGTCAGACACTCCGGGGCGAGCGAAACCCGCGTGACGCTCAGCCGTGATGCGGAAGGCGTCAAACTCCGCGTGCGGGACAACGGATCCGGCGTCCCGCAGGGGGTCGCCAAACGCGGCCTCCGGCATCTCGCCGAACGGGCGACGACGTCCGGCGGGCGCTTTTCGATCAATTCTTCCCCGAGCCTGGGGACTTTGGTCGCTTTCGACGTTCCGCTCGATCAAACCGTGTGAAATTAACGATCCTGGTCGCTCATTAGAGTGACGGTCCGCGTTTTCCGATTAATCCGTAACAGCTGCGGCCAGGGCGCGATTCTAAGGGCATCGAACGCGCTCCGAGCGCGGATTCCCAGCGAAAGGACTCCTCATGTCCTCGGTTCGTCGCGCCCTCGGCACGGCCGCCATCCTTGCCGGATTCTCCTTGTTCGGCCCCGCTTCCGTCGCGTTCGCGCTGGCGGAAGCACCCGCGATCGCCGATCTGGACTGCGGTGACTTCAAGTATCAGGAAGACGCGCAGGCGGTGCTCGACAAAGATCGATCCGATCCGCATCGCCTCGACGAAGACCACGACGGAATCGCTTGTGAAACGCTGCCCAAGCGGGGAACTTCGCCGACCAAGACGAGCACGCCGACCGTTCCTTCGATCACCACGGAAACGCGCGCGCCGCGGTTCATCGACAAGGACTGCGCAGATTTCCCGTCGCAAGCCGCCGCACAGGCCGAGCTCAAGAAGAACCCGCGGGACCCGTACAAACTCGACGGTGACCACGACGGGTACGCCTGCGAATCCCGGTTCGGCGAACCCGCGAAATCCGGCCAGGTGAAGGTCAAACCCGTCGGCGGGGTGGCGACCGGCGGTGGGGAACCCGCCGAAAGCAACGGTGGGTTCCTGGAGATCGTCGCGGTCGCGCTGACCGGCACCGCCCTGTTGACCATGTCGGCCGCGGGTGCGTCCCTGGTCCTCCGGCGGCGTGCCGAGCGATGATCCGGCCCGCCTGGCGCCGGTGGCCGTTTCCGCTGGTCATCGGCACGCTCATCGGGGTGGTGCTCGCGGCCGCGCTGACCGCGTGCGCCGTCCCTCCGCCGGGCGAGGGCGCGTCGCCTCCGACGGTGACGGCGGTGGCGCCTTCGCCCACGGTGACCTCGCCGGCCATGAGACCGGCGAGGCTCGAGATCCCGGCGATCGGGGTCCGCACCGGCGGGGTCGTCGGCCTCGGCCTGGCCGGTGACGGCACCCTGCAGGTACCGCACGACGCGATCACCGCCGGCTGGTTCACCGGCGGTCCGGCCCCCGGCGAGATCGGGCCCGCCGTCCTCGCCGGGCACGTCGACTACAAGAAGGTCCCCGGCGTTTTCGTCCGGCTCAAGGACCTCAAGGCCGGCGACGAAGCCCTCGTCCACCGCGAGGACGGGAGCACGGCGGTGTTCACCGTGTACGCCGTCGAGCGGCATCCGAAGGCGTCCTTCCCCACGGACAAGGTCTACGGCGACACGGCCGGGCCCGAACTGCGCCTGATCACCTGCGGCGGGGATTTCGACTCCTCGACCGGCAACTACCTGGACAACGTCGTGGCCTTCGCGAAGCTGACTCGCGGCTAGATTCTCCGGATGCGCACCGTTCACGTCGTCACGCATCCGGAGGCCACCCACCACGTCGATCGCCTGGTCGGCGGATGGTACGACGCCGATCTCACTCCGGACGGTGAGCGCGCGGCCATCGCCGTCGCCGAGTCGCTGCGCGCGGAGGTGCCTGACGAGGTGGAGCTCTATTCGTCGGACCTGCGCCGCACCGCGCGGACCGCGGAACTGATCGGCGAACGGCTCGGCGTGACCCCGGTCCTGGACCGGCGGCTGCGCGAGAAGTCGTACGGGGAAGCCGGTGGCAAACCACAGGCGTGGCTGGACAGCCGGTTCGTCCCGCCTCCGGCCGTCGGCGAGCGGCTGGGACACGACGAAGGAATCCCCGGCGCTGAAACGAAAGGCGCGATGGCGGCGCGGGTCTACTCGGCCATGGAGTCGATCCTGGAAAGCCCGTGCGAGCACCAGATCGTCGTCACGCACGGTGGCGCGCTCACCTTCGTGATCGCCGCGTGGATCCGGATGCCGCTCGAGTCGGCCGGGTACGTCGACTTCCGCGGTTCACCCGGCAGCGTCACCGTGCTTCGTGAGGACGACTACTTCCACAACCGGCAGGTCGTGACCCTCGCCGGGAAGTGACAGGATCTCCCCGGACAGTCGACGACCATGTGGGGAGATGACATGCCGAGGTTCCTGCGAGCCGTGGCCCTTGCCGCCGCCGTGGCGGTCGTACCTGTGGCTTTGCCCGGTGCGGCGACCGCAACGACCGTGTCGACACAGTCTCGCTGCCCACAGCTACAACTGGCCGACCATTGGTACGGCGACAACGCGGCGAAGATCCAGCAGGTCATCTGCGGTACGAAGCACGGTGAGCGGCCGGTCGCGGTGTTCGACTGGGACAACACGGTCATCAAGAACGACATCTCCGACCAGACCGTCTTCTGGATGATCCGGCACGACAAGGTCCTGCAGCCGCGGGACAAGGACTGGCGCACCACGAGCCGCTTCATGACCGACGCCGGCGCGAACGCGCTGAGCAAGGCGTGCGGCACCGCCACCCCGGCCGGAAAACCGCTGCCGACCAGTAAGAACGTCACCTGCGCCGACGAGCTCCTCTCGGTGCGGAAGAGCGCGAAGACGACCACCGGCGAAGAGGTCTTCGCGGGGAACAACCGGCGGTACATGGAGGCGGCCTACGCCTGGGTCGCGCAGATCAACGCCGGATACCGCCCGGACGAGGTCCGTGCGATCGCCCGGCAGGCCAGGGCCGCGGCGCTGCTGGCGCCGATCGGGGCGACCCAGAAGGTCGGTTCGAGCACCCAGGTCGCGTGGATCCGGTACTACCCGGAGATCAAGGACCTGATCGCGACGCTGAACAAGGCGGGCTTCTCGACGTGGGTCGTTTCCGCCTCGCCCAAGGAGTTCGCGGACGTCTGGGGTTCCGCCGTCGGCATCCCGCCGAGCCGCACGCTCGGGATCTACTCGCAGACCACGAACGGCCGGATCAACGGACACCTCGAAGGCTGCGGCGGGCACGCCGACGGCGCCGACGAGATCATGACCTACATCGACGGCAAACGCTGCTACATCAACGAACGCATCCTCGGGATCCGCGGCCCGAAGGCGATGGAACCGGCACCGGCGGACCGGCGGCAGGCGCTCGCCGGCGGCGACGCGACCACCGACGTCACGATGCTGCGCGACGCCACCGGAGTCCGCGTCACGCTCAACCGCAACAAGGACGAGCTGATGTGTCGCGCCTACGACAACGCGGACGGGAAGTGGGCGGTGAACCCGATGTTCATCGAGCCCTTCCCCGCGTTGAACCGCACCTACCCGTGCTCGACGACGGCGTACGAAAACGCCGACGGCACACACGGTCCGGTGATGCGCGACGACGGCACGGTCATCCCTGATCAGCGCGACACCGTGCATCCCTGAGGCGGTTCACGATGCGTGACGCTCGGTCGCCCCGCTGCTACCGTGGCGTTCTTGGCTGAGTAAGGGGGAGGCCGTGGTTGACCTGTTGCAGGTCGTCGTGGACGAAGCCGCGAAGGCGGCCGCGACCTCGGCGGTGGGCGCCGTGTCCACGGCCGGGCGGAACGTGGTGTCACTGCTCAGGGAACGGCTCGGTACGGGCGACTCCGGAAAGGACGCGCTGAGTTCCCGTGCCCTCGCCGCCGCCCGCGCGGACAAGGAATGGGCGGATCGCCTGATCGAAGCGGTATCTGAACTTCATGCCGAAAACGCCTCGACGGCCACGGCGGGCATCGATAACTTCCGCAACCACTTGGCCATCCTCGCCGACCCGCCGCGGACGGGGCTGAAACTGATCGTCGGCCCCGGCGGTTCGGGCAAGACCGAACTCGCCCGCCAGATCGCCGACAGAGTCCAGGCGGACTTCCCGTCGGGCCGGGTGGAGGTGTCGCTCGCCCGGTATCGCGACGGCGACGAATTCGACGCCGCGGCCGTGAAACGGTATGTGCTCGAGGAATTCGGGATCCCCCGCGGCGAGATCCCGGTCGACGACGAACAATTGGACCGGCAGTTCCTGTCGGTGCTGGTCACGAGGTCGTTCGTGCTGATCCTGGATGACGTCGAGCTGGCCGCCGAGCTGGCCTTGTTCACCCGGTTCCGTACCAGCCTCGTGCTGGCGACGGCTTCGCTGTACGGCCGCGAACTGAAGGCGTGCGATCCCCATGCCATCGAGCTCCGAGGGCTCGACCAAGAGGGTGCTCGGCAGTTGCTCACCGACTTCTGCGGCAAGGTCCGCCCGTCGGACGAACCGGTCGAGGCCGATCAGCTGATCGGCCTCTGCGACCGGATGCCGCTCGCGCTCCGCGAGGTCGGCGTCACCCTCGCCGGTCGAGCCGGGGAAACCAGGCCGGTGGCGACGCTGCTCGACGAGTACCGCGCGACGGGGGTCGTCGACGCCGAAAGTGTCATCCAGGATTCCTTGCGGCGGACGTTCGCTCAGCTCTCGGACGCCGCTGTCGAGGCCTGCGCCCTGCTGGCCGAGCATCCCGGCGGGTTCTTCACCCGGGCCACCGCGGCGGCGATGACCGGCGACCCGAAGGTCCTCGACGAACTGATCGCCGCGCAGCTGACCCAACAGTTCGGTGACTGGTATTCGCTCACGATCCTGGTGGGGCAGTACGCGCGCGGACTGACGGCGGATCGGAACGCGGGCTTCGATCGCCTGCTCGCCCATGTCCGGGACACCGCGGTCGCGGCGGATTTCCGCGAGAACCCGAAGCGTCTGCGCACCTACGTCGTTCCCTCGAAACGGACTTGGGACCTGCCGGTCGATCACATCGATTGGCTGGAGTGGCACCGCACGCTGATCGGCGAACTGGTGAAGCTCGCCTGGTTGCGCCATCGCCACAAGGAAGCCTTGCAGCTGGCCGGAGCCTTTGAAGCGCTCGTGAACAAACGGGGCTACTGGCGCGAATTCGTCGAGATCAGCGACTGGGCGGTGAAAGCCGTCGAAGCGGACGATGACGCGAAGCCCGGTCAGCTCCCGCGGGCGCTGATGATGCGAGGCAAGGCCCGCTACCTGACTCACTGGTTCCCCGCCGCGCTCGAGGATCTCGACAGGGCGGCCGAAATCCTCAGCGGCCCGGCGGTCGGTATCGCGGAGCGCCGATGGCACACGCTGCGGGCGTCGCTGGCGGAGTTCCGGGGACGGTTCCACGAAGAGCGCGCGGATCTGCTCGTTCATCGCCAGGCTGGGAAAGCGGAGATCCAGCGGGAACTCGGGGAGGCCGCTCGCCAACTCCGGCTCGCGTGCGCGCTCAGCACCGAGCTCGAAGACCGGCCGGCTCTCGCGATCCATCCCCGGATGCTCGCCAACGTCCTGATCAAGCTCGGCGAACCGACCGAGGCGATCGCCGTACTCGGCACCATGACCGCCGAAGGGCGCAATCAGGCCCGGGTTGAAATGGTCTACGTCAACGCTTATCTGGCGCTCGGCGAACTTTCCGAGGCGCGAGCGCGGTTCGGGTCCGCCTGGAATCAGCTGACGTCCCAACGGGCCACGCAGTACGCCTGGGAACTCAGGGAACTGCAGGCGCGGCTGATGACCGCCGAGCGCGATCCCGGCGCGATCGAGGTATGGGGACGGCTCGCTTACGACGCAACCCGGATCGGTCACCCGCGAGCCGACCGGTACTTCACCGCACTCGAAGCGTCACCGCCCGATCGCCGACGTTGAGCGGTTCGTTCGGCGGCAACCGGTCCAGATATGCCAGCGACGCGCCGATCAGCGGGTCGATCGTGCGGTCGGTCAGTGTCAGTTCTCGCCGGACGCCGTCACGGGTGCGGACCAGGCACGTGCTTCGGCCGACGGTCGCCGCGGCCACGGCGGCGTCCGGCCACTGGCGGAGAATCTCCTCGGACCACCGGGGAAAGTGGTCGGCGTCCTGATCGTCCAGCCTGCGGTAAACGATCTTCGCGTTGGACAGCTGCCGCAGCGTCGCCTTAGTTTCGTGCGCCACCAGGTGTTTGTCCGCGAGGTCGTGCCGACGACCGGTACTCGGGAACCGCTTGATCCTCGTCGCCGGCCCGGCCTCCTCCGTGCCGACGACGAAGGTGGAGACCTCACGCGGTTCGACGTCGGGAACTTCGTGGGGCGGAAACGAGGCTTCGGTCGCGGGCTCGGGAAGCTTCATCAGCCGGTACAGCCGCGGTCGCAGCAGCTCGGCGGACATGTCCGCGGCGCCGACGGCCTGCTTCACCACGGCCGCGTGGTCGCCGGGGCTGTGCCGCCGGATCGCGAGATCGATCTGCGGTCCCAGTGCCTTGCCCGGATCGAGCCGCGCGGTCCGTTCGGCGAGCGCCGCGATGGGCGAACCGGGAATCACGGTTTCGCCGCCGTCACCGACCAGGAGCAGGGGCCGATCGACCGCGGCGGCGTACAGCGCCAGCGAACCGAAGTCTGAGATGACACACGAAGCGGCGGTGAGCGCGGCCTGCCAGCCGGCTTCGGGCGGAAGCACCTGGAGTCCTGCTTGGCGCGCGTCGGAGAGCCACGCGTCGACCTGCCAAGGGCTGTGGGCCGAGGTGATTCCCGGATGGAGCACGGCGCAGCAGCGATAGCCGTCGTACTCGAGCTCGGAGACCAGCCGCAGTGGAAGATCGGGCACGCTCCCCAGCAGGGAATCGGGTCCCCAAGTGGAGGCGATGACCACCAGGGTATGGCCCTCGGCCCCGAAGGCGGCGCGGTAGGCGAGGGCGCGATGGACGCCCGCGCGCAGGCGGTCATGGCACGGGTCGCCGACCATCACCGCGCGTGCCGCCGCTCCGGGGCCCGCTTCCCGCAGGTGGGCGCGCTGCTCGGGGTGGGAGAGCGCGACCATGGCGGGGACGACTCGGCCATCGCGGACGAGCCGGTCCGGATTCATCCCGGCCACCGTCCGGCTCCGCGGGTAGTACTTCTGGTAGCCGATTCCATGGGGCACCAGGACGATCGGCGCGTCGAAGAGATGGAGATCGTCGTTCTCGCTCGCCGCGATCACCAGGTCGAAGCGGCTTTGGAGGGCTTGCCGCCAAGGAACGACAGAGGCGCGAAGCGTGCCGAGGAATTCAGGAACACCGGCACCGAAGATCGCGGTGCTGTCCGCGTCGTAGGTGAAGACCAGCTGGAGCCGGCGATCGCTCTCGATCAGCGACAGGATGTCCAGCAACCTCGTCAGTGTCGTGACCGTGCGGACGACCACCAGGACCTTGCGTTCGACACCGATGGTGAGCCACTGGTCGAACTCGGGATCGACCGGGACCTTCGCCCAAAACGACGGGGGGGGGGTACCTTTTTCGCGCACTACCTGTCCCGGCGGGCGATCCACGCCGCGGCCTGCGTGCGCCGCTGCATGCCCAGCTTCGCGAGGACGGACGTCACGTAGTTCTTCACCGTCTTCTCGGCGAGGAACAGGCGTTCCGCGATCTCGCGGTTGGACATGCCCTGCCCGATCAGGTCCAGCACCTCGCGCTCACGTTCGGTGAGGGAGCCGAGTTCGTCCTCGGGCGGATGCCGCAGCTTGTCGAGCACCCGTGCGGTCGACAGCGGGTCGAGCAGCGATCGGCCCGCCGCGACCTCGCGGACCGCGTTGACGACGTCCTGGCCGCGGACCTGTTTCAGCAGGTACCCGGCCGCGCCCGCCATGATCGCGCCGACCATGGCCTCCTCGTCGTCGAACGCGGTCAGCATCAGACACTGCGGCGGGTTCGGCTTCGAGCGCAGCTCGCGGCAGAGCGCGATTCCGTCGCCGTCGCCGAGCCGCACGTCGACCACGGCGACGTCCGGCTCGACGTGCATAGCTACGGCCAGGGCCTCGTCGACCCCGCTCGCCTCGGCGACGACCTCGATGTCGGGCTCGTCGGTGAGGAGGTCACGCAGACCGCGCCTCACCACCTCGTGGTCGTCGATGAGCAGCACCTGGATCGGCATACCTCCACGTTACTGGTGACATTGCCATCGGAACCCGCTGGATCTGGACACGCCATGTGGTCGCCCGGGTCCATCTGAGTGATCTTCGTTCGAGAGTGTGACGTCTCCGCGCGGGCGAACGACCCTTAGGCCAAGGAGGGGAGTGATCGTCTTTCGGAGCGGCATCCCCGGCGCCGCGTGCTACCGCGTCGCCGGAGGCTGTGGCATCCTGTAGGGCTCGCCGCAGAACGGCGGGCCCTGACGGTGCGCCCGTCCAGGTCCGCAACCGTTCTGCGAGGGGAAAGCGGTATGACCGCACAGGTGGATCCGCGGCGTCATGCAGTTGTCGCGGAGAAGGTGGCCGCATGGCGAGACAGTCTGATCGACTTCGGGCCGCGCAACACGATGCTGTACTTCAAGAACGCCAAAGTGGGCAGCCTGGACCTGACCTCCGCCGAGCCGGCCGCGCTCGTCGAACTGGCGAAAGGGAACAAAACCCGGCTGCGCCAGCTGTTCCCCGGCGAGGCCGCTCACCGTGACGCCCGGACCCGAGCGCGTGATCTGGCCAAGCGGATCCAGCTGTTCGAAGAAGAGCAAGGGATCGACGTCGGCCGGATCGCCTTCGGCCTCGTGCACACCACGGCGGACCAGCACCGAGGCACGAGTCCCGTGAAGCCGCTTCGTGCGCCTCTCTTACTCCGACCTGTCACGCTCAAGGCCAGGACGGCTTCCGAGACTGATTACACACTGGAAATCACCGACGAACCCGAGATCAATCCGGTGCTGCTGCACGCGTTGAATCAGCACTACGGGATCGACTTCGATCGCGCGACGCTGACCGAAAGACTGGAGGCGCACCTCGACCCGGCGCTCGGGCACGACGATCAAGTCGAACGCGTTCATGCCGATCTGGCCGCCGTCGCGGCCGCGCAGAGGGTCGACCTGACACTGGAGAACGCGGCCGTTCTCGGTGCCTTCAACTACGCGAAGCTGCCGATGGTCGAAGATCTCGCGAACGCGACAGACCTGCTGGTGGAACATGACCTCGTCGCGGCGCTCGCCGGCTACCAACCCGCCAAGGAAGCGCTTGACGAGGAAGGCGCCGCCGCGAACCTGCCGCTGGTCGACCAGGTTCGACCCGACGCCGAATTCCTGGTTCAGGACGCCGACTCTTCGCAACACCGGGCCATCATGACGGCGTTGAGCGGCCAGCACCTCTTCGTCGAAGGGCCGCCCGGGACGGGGAAAAGCCAGACCATCGCCAACATCATCGCCGGGGCCGCCGCAGCCGGGAAAAGGGTGCTGTTCGTCGCCGAGAAACGCGCTGCGATCGAAGCCGTGCTGAATCGCCTCGACGAGGTCGGTCTCGATGGCCTGATCTTCGACCTCCACCAGGACAAGATCAGCAAACGCCGGATCGCTCAACAACTCGCCGACAGCCTCGATCAAGTCGCCAAGGAACCTCCCGTCGAGGTGGACGAGCTGCACGAGAAGCTCGTCCACGCACGGCAGCGACTGATCAGTCATTCGCAGGAACTCCATCGACGTCGAGACCCCTGGGGGCTCAGCGCCTACCAGGTCCGGGAGCGGCTCCTCGACCTCACCGCCGCGCCGAAGATCCCGATCGCGTTTCGTGCCGCGCAGTTGCGTGCGCTGACCGGGGAGACGGTCCGACATTTCGGCAACGACCTCAAGAGCTTCGTGGAAGAGGGTGGGCTGAGGATCCTGCAGAACTCCACGCCCTGGGCGAAGGCACCTGTGCGAAACGAACAGGACGCCCGGCGTGTGCTGGCCGAGCTCGATCAGCTCGCCGACAAGACGTTGAAACGCGGGCAGGACAACATGCAGCGGCTGCTCGCGCAGACAGGGCTCCGGAAGCCTCAGGACATCGTCGGCTGGCAGGACGTGCTGGCCCTGCTCGACGCGGTGGAACGGAGCGTCGACGCCTTCGGGCAGGACATCTTCAGTGTCCACCTCGACCAGTTCCATTACGCGACCGGGAACCGGGCCGCGCGGGCGCGGTATCCGCAGCAGTTGCCGTGGAAGCAGCGACGAGACCTCGTGAAGCGGCTTCGGCGGATGTCCAAGTACGGGCTGGCCAAGAAACCCGCACTTCACGCCGCCTTGACCGAAGTACTCCAGCAACGCCATCGGTGGCACGAGCTTGGTGGCGCACAGACCCAGCCAGCCTCGGTACTGGGACTGCAGGAGGTCATGCGTGACTACGCCGAGCTGCGGCGTCAGCTGGCCTCGGTTGCGTTGTCGGCGCAACGGCCGGATCTCGAGTCGGGGCCGGCGGAAGCGATCGAACAGAACCTGGAGGCGCTTCGTGACGATCGCGGCATGCTGTTCAAGATGCCCGGGCTCAATGCCGCGCTGGGCCGGTTCGAGAGCTTGGGTTTGCAGGCCTTTCTCAAGCAGATCGCCGACCGGAATCTCGGCCCCGAGGAAGCCTGGCAGGCGTTTCAGCGAAGCTGGCTCGAGTCCCTCGACGACGAGTTCAAACTCAGCGTTCCCGAACTCGCCCGGTTCGCCGCCGATCGGCAGAGCCGGGTCAACGCGGAGTTCCAGGATGCTGACGTCAAGCATCGAAAGACCTCCGCACGACGAGTGCGTCGTCAGGTTGCGCGGAATGTGCGTGCCGCGAAAGACGACTACCCCGAACAGGCCCGCATCCTGAAACGTCAAGCCAGTCTCAAGACCCGGCATATGCCGACCAGGAAACTGGTCGAACAGGCGGCCGACGTGATGCTCGCGCTCCGGCCGTGCTGGGCGATGTCGCCGCTGGTGGTGAGCCGGATGCTGCCTGCCAAACGGCTTTTCGACCTGGTCGTCTTCGATGAGGCGAGCCAGATCCGGCCGCCGGACGCGATCACGTCGATCATGCGCGGCGACCGGCTGGTCGTAGCCGGCGATGAGAAGCAACTACCACCATCGGACTTCTTCGACCGTGCCATCTCGGCCGAGGACGAGGAAGACGACGATCTCGACGGCAATCTCAGTGACTACGAGTCCATCTTGACCGCGCTTCGGCCGGTCATCCCGGCCAGTCAGATGTTGAGCTGGCACTACCGAAGCGAGGACGAACGGCTGATCTCCTTCTCGAACCGGGAGATCTACCGAGAAGGCCTGGTCACCTTCCCGGGGTCCGCGAAGGCGAGCCCCGTGTCGCTGGAGCTGGTCGATGGGGTGGTGTCGCCAGGCCAAAACGGTTCGTCGCCGGCGGAGGTCGAACGCGTCGTCGAACTCGTGCTGGCACATTTCCGTGAGCACCCCGGTGAGAGCTTGGGTGTGATCACCCTGGGGAGCAAACACCAAGCACGGATTCAGCGACGGCTGCTGGACGCGAGGAAGGAACATCCGGAACTCGACGAGTTCTTCTCGGACGAGATCGAACTCGGCCGCAGGTTCTTCGTGAAGAACCTGGAGAGTGTCCAGGGAGACGAACGGGACGTCATCATCTTCAGTATCGGCGTGGCGAAAGGGGCGAACGGGCGTATCTCTCGCACCAGCTTCGGCCCGTTCAACTACCAGGGAAGCGATCGCAGGCTGAACGTCGCGGTCACCCGAGCGAAACGGCGGATGATCGTCGTCTCGTCCTTCACCGCCGACGCACTGGAACCCAGGCAGGACATCACCGGCACCGAGCTGCTGCGCCGGTACCTGGAGTTCGCGCAGCGATACGGCGATGTCGACCAGGTCGGGCGGCCGACGGCCGCGAAGCTGAACGGTTTTGAACGTGCGATCCACGACGCATTGCTGGAGCGAGGAATCGCGGTCCAGCCTCAGTGGGGTTTCTCCGGCTACCGCATCGACTTCGCGCTGGCCCACAGCGACGATCCGGGCAGGATGATCCTCGCCGTGGAGGGCGACGGCCACCAGTATCACTCGTCCCAGAGCGCGCGGGATCGGGACCGGCTGCGGCAATCACATCTGGAACGGCTGGGCTGGACCTTTCACCGTCTGTGGTCGTCCGCGTGGTTCTCCGACCCGGCCGGCGAAACCGACAAGATCGTCGCCGCCTGGCGGCGAGCGCACGAACGCGTCGAATCGGAGCCGGAAGGCCCACTTGTCGTCGAGCCGGAACCTGTCGTGACCAGGTCGTCACGAGGACCGAGGCCGCCGATTCCCGCCGGTTTGAAGATCACCGAGTACTCCGAACGGCAGCTCATCGAGCTCTGCAGATGGCTGATGACCGATCGGCTCCTTCTCGATCGGGATGACCGGCTTCAGGAAGCCATGGCCGAACTGGGTTTCCGGAAGCGGGGATCGGTGATCGTGGATCGGTTGAACAAGGCCATCGAGATAGCGCAGCACCTTGCCGACAAGGAGGAGAACTGAATGTTCCCGCTGGATACGCGGACCGTCGATCGGCTCGCCAAGGTCGTCGTCGATCATGGTGGCGCCTACGAGCGGAAGGGGTACGAGCTGGCGGCGCTGTTCAAGCAGGCGGGGTGGGGAGAGCCGCCGGAATACGATGGCTCGCCAAGGATTCCCTGGTTCGTCGAGCAACTGACGGACCGCCAGGACGATCACGCGGCGATCACGCGGCTGATCTGCCGCGTCTGCGACCCCATCGAGTACGACGATGGCACCGCCACCTCTGAAGTGTTTCGCACCGAGGTCAACGCGATTCTCGAGGCGGAAGGCCTGGTGGTCGCCCTCACCGCGGGACGCCCGGTGCTCGGGGAGCTGGGGAAGAACGGCGACCAGCCGATCTATTCGGAACCGCCGGACTTCCGTCGCCGTATCGAAGCGCTTATCGCCGATTCGCGCACCGTCGACATGCTTATGGGACGGTTGGAGGAAACCCGGATCTGCGAGTCCGGTGGCGCGTACACGATGGCCATCATCGGTATCGGGAGCTTGGTGGAGGGTCTCCTGCACGCACTGTTGACGGAGCGGGACGCTGATTTGCGAGTCAATGGGTTCCCCGATCTCACCCAGCGTCAGGGCGCCCAACAACGCGGTCGCATGAAGGCCGATCGTGTTTCGTTGCAGTTGCTGATCGAGACGGCGCACGCCAAGGACTGGATTCAACTCGACGCGAAAAAGTTCACGGACACCGTGCGAGATTTCCGGAACTTCGTGCACCCTCGTAAAGAACTGTCGGAACGGCCTCGGTTCGATCAGGACAGTGTCATGTTGTGCTGGGCGCCTGTTCACGCGTTGCTGAACGACCTGGAAGAGAACGTTTCACCGGTCAAGGCATAGAAGCGAGGGGCTGCGCGTGCTGCGCAGCCCCTCGGGTCACTTGTCGCAAGCCGTGCCGTCGTTATCCCGGTCGAGGGCGGGTCTGTAGCCCGGTTCGCCTCTGTGGATCGGAGCGGCACCGGCCGCCCTGGCCGCATCGCAGTTCTTGTAGTAGATGTTCTTGTTCGGCTCCGGCTCCGGTTCTGGGGCCGGTTCCGGTTCAGGTGCCGGCTTGGGTGTTTCCTTGGGAGCCGGTTGCGCCGGGGGCGTGGGAGCGGGAGGTGCGGGAGCGTCGATCGTGCCGAGGCAGGGGGCGCCCCAGAGTCCTTTGCTTGCCTGGCGGGCCGCGGCCTCGGCCGCCTGCAGTGCGGCCGAAGCGGCCTCGGCGGCGTACTTGACGAATCCACCCTGAATCGCGGCCGTCGCGTAGTCGACGCCGTCGGACACCAGCGCGAGAGATACCCCTTGTGCGGTTTCAGCGGTGATCCGGACGGCTTTACTGACCAGCGTGGTGGTAGCCCACGTCAGCGTTTCACCTGCATGGCAGCCGGTTCCGGGCTTCGGAGCGGTGACTCCGAGGACGCGTACGGATCTTTTGGTGCCGTCACTCGCGGACACCTCGAGGGTGGCTCCGTCCGAAACAGCGGTCACGACATAGGACAGAGGTTCTGGACTTGTAGTTGTCGTCGTCGCTGTCGATGTGGCGGTCGTCGGCTGGGCAACGGTGCTTCCGCTCGTCGGAGCGGGCTCTTTGCCGAATATCGCCCCGAGCACGAACAAGACGCCGAAAACCGCGAGAGTGATCTTGAGCCACTTCGGGAGCCGTCTTTTCCGCGGCTGTGGGGATTGGGGGGTGGGGTGCATTCAGGTGTTCCTCTTCCGCGCCGCGATGTACCGTCCCTGACTTCGCGTGTCAAACGAACGGTGTTACGCGCTGAGTGCGCAACTATCCATAATCACCCATTCGGTCGCGGGCGCACGTCACGATCAAGTTACGAAAGAAGGTTTCCCGCGAATTGATGTGACGGAAAGGCGGCATCCATCGATGACATGAGGCTGATGACTTGAAAGAAAAGGTGTGGGCCTGTATGTCGGGTTTGATCGAACTGGTGGCGTTGCACCCGCGGGGACGTTTCCCGGCCCTGCCGGTCGAGTTCACCGCGTTGGAAGTGAAGACCACAGGGTTGCGACCAGGCCGTGTGATCGAGCTCGCCGCTGTGCGTTTCCGGGCCGACGGTCAGGTGGCGGCCGAGTTCAGTTCGGTGATCAATCCCGGCCAGGGGATTTCGCCGGGATGGGAATGGGCGCATGGCGTCGCTCGCGGAGAGTTGGACAGGGCCCCTGCGTTCGGAGCGATGCTGGGACCGGTTCTGGATTTGTGCAGGGGCAGCGTCGTCGTGGCCCACGAGTTGCCGTCCGTCGGCGAGTTCTTGTCCGCGGAACTGGTCAGGGCCGGTGTCCAGCTGCCCACACTTCCTGGGGTCAGTGCGAAAGACTCTCTAAAGGCAGCGATCCGGTTGCCGAATTACCGGCTGGGCACCGTCGCGCATGCCTTCGGCGTCGAAGACCTTGTGTCGCAGTCCGCACTCTCGTCCGCGCGGGCAACGGCACGGGTGGTGAGTCTTCTGATCGGAATGCATGGTCTCGCCTTCGTCACACCACCTCGGTTTCCTGCGCTGCCGCGCTACGCGGTCGGAGGGGCACCCATGGTCCGGGCAATGATCCCGGCTTCGGGTGGAGGCTGGATGGCTGAAGCGGTCGAACGGGTACCGACTGATCCTGCACTGGCCGGCGCGGTCGACCATGCTTATCTCGACCTGCTCGCCGCGGCGGTCGGTGATCAGCACATCTCCTCCGGCGAAACCTGGTCGTTGGCGGCGTTGGCGACGGAAGCCGGACTGTCCGATGAGGTCGTTCGCTCCATCCACACTACCTTCGTTGCCGCTTTGCGAGCCGTGGCGGAAAGCGATGGCGTGGTCACCGATGCCGAGATGCGTGAGCTGTCGCAGGTCGCGAAGGCGTTGCAAGCCGAGGATGTTCTCGTTGGCTTACGACCGGCCAAAGACGGCCACGAGGCTGTCCGTGTGCTTGTCCTCGGAGCCAGTGCCCAGGCCGATGAGATGAGGGCGAGCGTCCTTGACGGGAACATGAGGCTCGCGAAGAAGCTGACGGCATCAGTGACCCACCTCGTTCACGACGCGACGGTTCCGCCTGACGAGCCTCGGTTGAAGCGCGCGACCGAACTGGGTGCGGACGTACTTGATCTCGAGGCCGCCGCAGTCGTGCTTGGCCTCGCGGAAGCCGGGACAACGCCTGCGCCTGCCACCGCGGTCCTGCCTCCGGTCGTTTCACAGAGCGGACCGAGGCGACCGAATGTGGTGCCGTCTCAGCCGAACCCGGTGCTCCCCCCTCACTCGGGCCGGCAGGCACCGCTACGAGCGCAATCGACAGGCGTTCTGGTGTTGGGTCGTCTCATGATGGCCTTGGGTCTGCTCGTGATGTTCATCGTCGTGGTGGCCATGTTCGGTGGCTCGCCGTTGGGGGCGGGAATCCTCGGCGCGGCGATCGGCCTCGCCTTTTTGTTCGGCGGGCTGGCTGGTCGCGGAGGAGGGACAAGGTCCCCGCGGCCGAGAGCGCATCGCCAACAGCTCCTAGACCCGTTACTTCGAGGCCGCCCAGTAAATCGCCTTGGCCACCTGCGAGTACAAGCCCTTCGGGTGATCGCGGAACAGCGGTTCGGTGCCGAACAGCACCGCCCGCCCGCCGAGGCCCGTGGTCCCGGACACGACGGCGGCCTGGCCCGCCGCCTGCAGCGGCCCGCCCGTACCGTCGTCCCGCGTCCGCCAATGCCCGGCGACCAGGGGATTCCCGCTCGCGTAGCGCTGCTCGACACTGACCGAGGAGCCGAGATCGGTGAACCAGAACGGCCCGTAGACGAACGAGTCCGGCAGCGCGCCGGCGCCCACCGGACCGGTCCCGTTGACGACCGAGACGACGCCGTTCCCGTCTTCCCAGCCCGCCACCGGACGTGCTTCGAGAAGTCCCGCGTCGGTGTTGAACCGCGCGCCCGTGGCACCGCGCGTGACCACGCCGCCGCGGGCGAGGAAGGCGCGCAAAGCGTCCTTCGCGGCCGGGGTGAGGTCGGTGTACCGCAGTCCCGAGGAGACGAACAGCAGGTCCACCCGGGACCAGTCGAAGCCCGAGTTGAGCATCGCCGCCGACACCGGCCGCACGTCGAAGCCCATGTCCCGCAGCGCTTTCAGCTCGTCCGGACCGACGGCGGCCGCGATCGTCTTACGGGTCAACGGTGCCGCCGCCCCGCGTGCCTCGGTGAACCGGACGCCGTAGCGGTCCGCCACCTCGGCCGCGGCCGGGCGGGCCGACGCGGGCACGACGATCGTGCCGTCGTCCGTACTGCCGAGGGCGAGGCCTCGGTTCAGCAGATCGTTGACGGCGCTGACGTCCTTGCCGTCGACCAGCTTCAGCGCGAGGTCGCGGCCGGGCGCGGCGTCGACGCCACCGGTCGGCGACGCCGCGACGACGTCGTGCGCACGGACGTCGAGCCGTCCCTGCTTGACGATGTCGACCGACGCGCCCCACAGCAGGCGATGGCTCCAGCCGGAGATGTCGTACATGACCGGCACCTTCGCCGAGATGTCGCTGCCCTGCTCCAGCATCACGTTCGCCAGGCCGCGTTTCGGCTGGTGCATGTCGACCAGGTACGAACCCGCCGGGTAGCGGCGCCCGGCCAGCGAGAACGGGCGATCGGCCTGCCGCACGCGGACGTCGTTGGCCACCAGGTGATCGACCAGCCGGGAAGCGGCGACGGCCGAACGCTGGTCGGCCCCGGCGGGGATGACGTACGCGCGCGGGAACTCCGTGCGGTAGCGGTCTTCCGGCCCGAAGCCGGGCACGAACCCGTCGGGGATCTCGCGCTGTGCCTCACCGGCCGTGCCGCGCCGGAACATCTCGATCTGGTTCGCGATGAGCTCGCCGCGGTTGCGGTCGGCGTAGTTCAGAGTGCTGCCGATGGTGGCCTCGACGACCTCGGTGTTGATCACCGCGCGCCGCTGGAGTTCCGCCACCGGCTGGGTTTCGTAGTCCGCGTTGTTCACCCGCATCGGGATCTCGATCGTGAAGGACACCGCGCCGTGATACATCGCGTACTGGGCGGTGTAGATCGGCGCCCAGCCGTCCCAGCTGCCGGGTTCGTAGTCGCGGAACGGGATCTCCGGCTTCGCCGTCTCGGGGCGTCCCAAGGCCTTGACCGCCTGCTCCATGCCGAGCCCGTTGGCGTACCCGTGCTTGATGTAGAGGTCGAAGTCGTAGTTCTGGCCGTGCGGCGGGGTGGTCGGCTCGATGAGCGTGTTCTGGACGTAACCGTGTTCGTCCAGCATCATCAGCGGCTGCTTGCCGATGGCGATCCCGCGCATGGCCCGCACTTCCGGCTGCGACGCGGTGACGAAGTCGCGGTTGGGGTCGAAACCCTGCGACGTCTGCCGCGTGCCTGCGACGCGGCCGTCCGGATTGGCCGTGACGTTGAAGTAGAAGCGGTTCCGTTTCAGCAGTTCGACGGTCTTGGGGTCGTTCGACGTCGCCAGCTTCTCGATGACGCGGAGCGCGCCGTCGGTGCCTTCCCATTCGTTGCCGTGGATGTTGTTGTTGATCCACACCGGCGCCTTGTACCCGTGGCGCAGGAACGGGTCGCGCGCGGCCTGCGCCGGGTCGTTCTCGATCAGCGACCGCCAGGCGTCCTGCCGTTTCGTCTCGGACCGGCTCTCCGGCGCGGTGAGCGTCACCAGGTAGAGGTCGCGGCCGAGGCCGGACTGCCCGGCGATCTCGACCGAGATCCGGTCACTGCGCGCCTGCAACGCGTTCAGCTTCGGCGCGATCGCGTGATACGGCGCGAGCCCGAGTTTGATCGACTTGTCGGCCGTGTTCTCCGGATACACGCGCAGCTTCGTCTTGCGCGGATAACCCGAATGGTCACCCGCGACGTTCTCGCCCGCCGCGGCCCGCGCGACGCTCATCGGCTGGTCGGTCGCGGCCACCTCGTTGCGCTCCGGCCCGTTGCCGGGATCGCGATGCGGTGACGCCGGCGGCGGCGCCGCGTACGCCGGCGCGGCGACCGCGCTCAGTGACAACATCAGGGCCAGGAACACGGTGCGAGCCGAACGCGACAAGAGCCACCTCCAGGGACGTCGGCACAGTGTTTCCGCCGAACGAACGCCCCACAAGACCCGAAAGGCGGCTAATCGGGCGCCGGGAACCGGTGCTCGTTCCGATCGATCTTGGCGTTGGCCGCTTCGATCAGGTCCACCCCGAGGCTGTTCGCCAGCTGGAGGAGGTACAGCGTGACGTCGGCGATCTCGTCGACGACGTTGTGCGCCAGCTCGGGGTCGGAACGCCACTTCTCGGATTCCTCCGGGGTGAGCCATTGGAACAGCGAAGTCAGCTCGCCGACTTCGCCGGACAGCGCCATGACCAGGTTCTTCGGGGTGTGGAACGGTTCCCAGGCCCGTGCCGCGGCGAAGTCGCGGAGGCGCTGGTTGAGGTCGTCGAGAGTCACGTGCCGTGCCTACCAGATCGTCACGGTGCGCTAACGGCCGTATGGCGGACGAGCGTTGACGTGCAATTTGCAACTTGCCTAGCGTCGCAGGCCGTCGGGGAATCGATCCGGAAGGAAAGCCTTGACGTACCAGCGAAGCCTTCGCTCTCGCGTGCTCTCCATCGCGTTCGTGCCGAGCGCGGCCTTGGTGCTCGTCGCGTTGTTCATCGGCGGATTCCTCGTCCAGCAGGCCATCGAGGCCCGTGACGACGCCGAAGACGGAGCCGTCACCATGGCCGAGGCGAGCCGGGGGATCGCGTCGCTGCAGCGGGAACGGGCGGTCGCGCTGCGGGAGCCGGGCAGCCGTTCCGCCACCTACACCGCGTACGCCGACCGCATCGACACCTCGCTGTCCTCTTTGCGGGAGATCGCGCGGGGCGCCCCCGACGCCGAGATCGGCTATCAGCAGACGATCGCCGTCGAACTGCTCACCGCCGTCGAAGGCATGGACCGCAGCGATTCCCTCGCGGTCGCCGGGATCGACGACGAGGGGCGGCGCGACTACGCCGCGGCCGTGGGCGCGTACCGGTCCAGGCTCGACGCCGTCGCCGGAAAGCTGACGGAAAGTAGTCGCCGGATCTATCGCGATCTCGTCGGAAGTGTGGACTGGAGCCGGTTCGGCGCGGTCGAAGCCGCGTTGAGCGCGGCCACGCCGCCGCCCGTCGGCCAGGACGCCTGGCGGGCCGCGGCCGGCGTCGTCGGCCGCACTCTCGGCGACCTCGCCGCGCGCCAGATCGAGTATTCGGCGCAGCTCGCGATCGACGGCGGACGCCGGGTGCTGAGTGGCGCCCTCGCCGCCGCCGCGGCGATCTCACTGCTCGCGGTGGTGGTGATGGCGATCGTCATGCAGCTCGCCAAGCGGCTGCCGATCCCGATCATCCGCTGCCCTTCGCGCCTCGATGCGGTGCCTTTGAGCTGGTCACACCTGGTGAGCGATTACGCCGAAAAGAGCACGCTGTTGGCCCACACGAGTCGGGGAAGCGGTCGGGCAGACTTGTCCGGGTGAGTTCCCCGACGGATCTGCGCCCCTACCTGCGTACTTTGGACGCGGAAACGCTGGCGGACCTGCTGCATGCCCAGGCTGAGCGTGACCCTGAGTTACGGCAGGCTCTGGAGAACCGCTTCGCCACCCAGGGGAGTGACGTCGCCGAGGCGCACCGCCTGCTCGACACCGCTGTGCTGGCGGGCAACGTCGAGTACGCCGCGAAGGTCGGGTCCGTCCTCGACACGCTTCAGCGGCTTCTCGACGCAGGCAGCCGGGCCGATCTCGCGCCGCTCGCCCGCCGGACCGTGGACGACATCAGCGAGATGCTGGAGCAGATCGACGACACCTCGGGCGAGGTGGCGGATCGGCTGGACCGGGCCGTCGAGCTGTACGCGCGAGCGTGCGTGGCCCGCCCGCCGGATCCCGAAAGCCTGGCCGCCTGGGTCCTCGAAGTGGAGTTCGACGGCCCGGGCTGGCCGGTAATCGAGCTCGCTGACTTCGCCTCCGCCTTGGGGGAGAAGGGAATCGCGCGGATTCAGTCCACTGTGGACAGTGTGCTGGCGGAGCAGCCGTCCGGTGTGAAACGCGAGACGGCCGAGCGGCTGCGTGAGGAGCTGGCGGAGGTGTCCGGCGACGTCGACGCGCTCGTCGCGATCCTCGCCGCCAAGCCGCCGCGCGTGGACGTCAGCCTCAAGATCGTGCGCGTCCTGCGCGCGGCGGGGCGGCACAGCGAGGCCATCGCGCATGCGGCGCGGGCGCTCACGCATGACAAGAAGGAAGAAGCGCCTCCGCCGGAAGCTGAGCCAGTTCTCTTGTCACGTAAGGACTTCGACGAGAGTCCCACGGCTGCGACGTATCTCGCTCTGCGCGAGGAGTCGCTGGAAGCGGGGTGCTGGGTCGCGCAGCGGAAGGCCGCGGTGGCCCGGTTGCGCGAACTCGCCGCCGGAAGCACGGAGGCCGCCGACGAACTCGTCCGCGCGTTGCTCGGCGAGGACCGCGCCGACGAGGCATGGCGGGCGGCGGTGCGGTTCGAGGCCTCTTTGCCGGTGCGCGTCGAACTCGCGGACGCGCGTTCCGTCGCCCATCCGGCGGAAACCATTCCCGTGTACCGGGACCATGTCGAAGAATTGATCACGCGGAAAGATCCGAACGCCTACCGCGAGGCGGCCCGGCAGCTGCGCAAACTGCGCACGGTGCACAAAAAGGCTGATATGGCTGAAGAATTCAGCTCGTACCTCGGCACATTGGTGGAAATACACAAACGCAAGACACGGCTGATCACCGAGATCAAGGCGGCGAGGATCGCGATTCCCAAAACCGTAACCGCGCCCGCCACCGGTCGTTATTCGCACTGAACCGAGGAAACCCGGCTAAGAGGTAGAAGTCGCGGTGGTCCTGAACCGGTGTCCACCCGCGTCCTCCCCGCGACCGGGACGCCGTGTTCCGCGCCCGGGACCACCGCGACGAGCCCGATCGGGTCCGCGTGAAAACATGTCGCCATGAGTCCGGTGAGCCGTGCCCGCAAGAAGGCAGCCCAGCCCTCCACCCCGAGTGTGACGGGCCTCTTCAAGGACGTCCTCCGGGACTTCTCGACCCTGGGCGCCGAACCCGAGGTGCTCGACGTCGAACTGCTGACCTCCGAGGTGCTCGGCCAGTGGTGGGAGATCGAGGTCGAGGAGGACGAAACGCCGCTGGGCCTGGAGCTCATCGCGTTCGCCGAGCGGAAGATCACCCCCGCCGCGGCCGCGCTGCTCGCCGGGTTGCGGGTCTTCGCCGAGACCGAGGAGGAGCGCGAGGCGGCCGCCTCGGCGCTGAACACCGTGCTGGGCCGCGGGATCCCGGAGCCGGAGTGGGTGGCGGATCTGGCCGCGGTGACCGTGGGGGACTGCTGGCGGACCGGCGACGTCTTCGGTGACGAGTCCTCCCTGCTCTGCGTCTTCTCCCGCGGCGAGGTCGAGCACGGCCTGCTCGCACTGGTCGACTTCACCGAGGGAGGCCGGATCCGCGACGTCGTCGTGGTCGACAAACCGCAGGACGTGCTGGCCGAGATGCGGCAGCAGGCCGCCGACGACCCGGAGCTCGTCACGCTGGAGCGGGTGCTGCCCGAGCGCGCCCACCAACTGCTCGCGGACGGCCTCGCCGCGACGGACGTCGAAGAGGAACCCGACGTCAGCGAGGATTACGCGCGGTTCCACGCGCTCGCGCTGGCCTGGATCCGGGCGCTGCCCGCGCCCGAACCGTCGCCCGAGATCTCCGAATGGCCCGATCAGGTCCGCGAAGAGGTCGTCGCCGACTTCATCGGGTCCGGGCTCGTGGAGGACACGGACGCGACGCGGTTCTACGCGCGCCTGCTCGTCGACTACGGCTGTGAGACCGAGCCGGGCAGCCCGCTGCGGGTCGGGCCGGAGAAGCTCGCCCGGTTCCTCGAGTCGCTGCTGGACGGCGAGTTCGAGATCGACGAGGCCTACGAAGACGCACTGGAGCCCGCTCTGCTCGGCTGGGTGACCTGGGCCGCCGACCGCGCCGGGCTCCCCGAGGCCGCGCGGGTGGCGCTGCTGGAGAGCGCGACCGAGTTCCTGGAGGAGTTCGCGCAGGACGAGGACTCCGCGCTGGACGTGTACTTCGACGGCTCCGAAGGGATCGAAGACCCGGCGGAACTCGCGGAAGCCCTCGCGCGCCGGGTCTTCGCCGTCCCGACGGTCTACGCGGAGATCGGCGACGAGGAGCTGGAACTCGAGCCCGCCGATCCCGAACAGCGCCGCCTGCTGGTGATCGGCGAGCACCCCGAGTACCACGAGGCGCTCGCCGAGGAGACCTTCGACGGCGAGCCCAGGATGCGGCTCGCGCTCAAGACCACGATCGTCGACCAGCTCTGGGACGACGAGCCCGCCGAGGTCTGGCAGGCCGTGCGGCGGCTGAGCGAGACCGGGCAGGAGCGCGAGGAGATCTTCGATCGCCTCATCGACGCGCTGTCCGCCCAGCTCACCGAAACGGGCGAACACGAGATGGACTACGACGTCGACGACTACCGGAAGGCGCTCGGCGAGCTCTGAGCGCGGGAGGCTCAGCCCAACGGCGCCGCGGGGGTGCCGTTGCTCTCGGTGACTTGCGGCTTCTTGCGGCGGCGGTCCCCGCGGGCGTCGTCGAAGTCGACGACGAAGGCGCCGGCGGCCATGGCCACCAGGAGTGCGAGTCCGAGAATCGAACCGACCCAGGTCAGGATGGTCGAGAACATCGTGAGCCTCCTCCCTGCTCAAGGTCTGTTCGAGACCTCTTGTTCCCCTGACACAAGGGTCGCCGTGGGGGGCTGTAGCCGGTATCGGCCAACCGGTTACACGTACTGAGCGTGGATCGGCCGATCGGCCGAGGAAAGCCGCCCGGCGACAGCGGTGCGCCACCGGCGGGCCTCAGTGGCTCGCCGGTGGTGCGAAGACTGCTGCTTGTGAGGGAACGGCGGGCGGCGGGGAACCCGCGAGCGCCCCGTCACGCGGTGTGTCGATCAGAGCTTGCGCAGCCGGACCCGGTTGATCGTGTGGTCGGCGTCCTTGCGGAGCACCAGGGTCGCCCGCGGCCGGGTCGGCTTGATGTTCTCCATCAGGTTCGGCTCGTTGATCGTGCGCCACAGGTGGCGTGCCTCGGCCCTGGCCTCGTCGTCCGGAAGGCCGGCGAAGTGGTGGAAGTGCGACGCGGGGTCGGCGAAAGCGGTGTGCCGCAGCTTCAGGAAGCGCTCGACGTACCAGCGTTCGATGTCGGTCGTGGGCGCGTCCACGTAGATCGAGAAGTCGAACAGATCCGACACGGTGAGCCGGGGGCCGGGCTGGAGGACGTTCAGTCCTTCGAGGATCAGGATGTCGGGCTGCTGAACGACCTGTTCCTCGTCGGGAAGGATGTCGTAGGCGAGGTGCGAGTACACCGGCGCGCTGACCCGCTCGGCCCCGGACTTCACCTCGGTGACGAACCGAAGCAGCGCCCGCCGGTCGTAGCTTTCCGGGAAACCCTTGCGGTGCATGATCCCGCGCCGGACGAGCTCCGCCCGCGGGTAGAGGAACCCGTCGGTGGTGACCAGGTCGACCCTGGGGTGATCCGGCCAGCGGGCGAGCAGCGTGCGCAGGATGCGCGCGGTGGTCGACTTGCCGACGGCCACGCTGCCCGCGATCCCGATGATGTAGGGGACTTTGGTGCCCCGGCTGTCTTCACCGAGGAAGGTGGTGGTCGCTTCGTACAGCCGCTGCCGGGCCGCGACCTGGAGATTGATCAGCCGCGAGAGCGGCAGGTAGACCTCGGCGACCTCGGCCAGGTCGACCTGTTCGCCGAGACCGCGCAGCCGCAGCAGTTCCGCGGCGGTCAGCGGCAGGGGAGTCGACCTGCGCAACTCTCGCCACTGCTCACGGTGCAGCTCGACGTAGGGACTGAGCTCACGGACCCGCGGCATCGCACACTCCTCGCCCGTCGCCTGCGCTGGCGCCGTACAAAACCGTGTTGACGAGTTCTCGGCGGGTGAACGTGCCTCGAACCGGATGAAGCCGCTTTAACGGTAGGGCTTACGGCTCGTGAACGCGCTGCGATGTGATGTAGCCCGCTTCGGGGCGTTACCGTCCGTTACGGGGACGGTCAGGGGTGAAGACCTCGTCCCAGGCCGCGGCGACCTGGCGGGCGCAGGCCGCGGGAGCGACCCCGCCGACGCCGGTACCGAGCCCGGGCATCGCGATCGTGTGCACGAGATCACGGACCCGGCCCTGGTCGAGCCTGCCGTCGCGCCACTGCCGGAACACCGCGCGGGCGGCCAGGTACGGGTGCACGGTGTCGCGGGGGAGGTGTTCGCCGGGTTCCCGCATCGTCGGCGCGCTGATCAGCCAGGCGGGCTCCGCCTCGCCGGTGGGCACGATCACCGCTTCGCCGATCGGCAGCTCTCCGCCGTGGTAGGCGAGGACGGCGCTGCGGACGTTCTGCTCGACGCCGGGGTACGCGCGGGCGTAGACGGCGTCGATACCGCCGCGCATCCAGCCGTAGGAGTTCGCGGGGCTGACGACGGCCTGCGCGACGACGTCGAGCACGGACCCGCGATGCACGAAGACGCGGCCGTCCACGGTGTCCGCGACGGTCGTCCAGGCTTGGGCGAGCAGGTCATCGACGGCGCACAGCACCAGCTCCGGAGTGGGATGGTCCGGCACGGGAGGGAAGGAGGAGCCGACAGAGCCGACATCCTCGTGGCCGGTGTGCGTGCCCGGTTCGGCGGTCACGCCCTAAGCATGACAAAAAAAGCCACCCGGCGTAACCGGTGCGCGTACCGGCTGTCCGAGTGAAAGTGGCCACTCGCGTCGTGCGTAATCTGGCGGGGTGTCACGGATCGCCTACTTCGGCCCCCAGGGAACCTTCACCGAACAGGCCGCGCGCCGGCTCGCCTCCGGTGAGGAGCTGATCCCCGCGGAGACCATCCCGGCGGCACTGGCCGCGGTGCGCTCGGGCGCGGCGGGCGCGGCCTGTGTCCCGATCGAGAACTCCGTGGAGGGCGTGGTCACCGCCACCCTCGACAGCCTGAGCGAGGCCGAGCCGCTGGTCGCGGTGGCGGAGGTGCTGCTGCCCGTCCACTTCACCGTGCTGACCCGGCCGGGGACGACCGAGATCCGCACCGTGGCGAGCCATCCGCACGCGCTCGCCCAGGTCCGGCACTGGGTCGAGGCGAACCTGCCGGGGGCGAGCCCGGTCGCGACGTCGTCCACGGCGGCGGCCGCGGTCGCGGTGGCCGCGGGCGAGTTCGACGCGGCCGTCACCGCGCCGGTCGCGGTCGAGCACTACCCGCTGGAGGTGCGGGCCACCGAGGTCGCCGACGTCCGCGACGCGAAGACCCGGTTCCTGCTGGTCCGCGCGCCCGGCGAGCTGCCGGGGCCGACCGGGGCCGACCGCACGTCGATCGTCGCCGCCGCCACGAACCGGACCGGTGCCCTGGCGGAGCTGCTCACCGAACTGGCGGTCCGCGGGATCAACCTGACCAAGCTGGACGCCCGCCCGACCAGGAACAACTTCGGCGAGTACCGCTTCTTCATCGACTTCGAGGGGCACGTGGCCGAGCCGCGGATCGGCGACGCGCTGGCCGCGTTGCGCCGCCGGTGCCGCAACGTGCGGTTCCTCGGCTCCCACCCGCGCGCGGACAACGGCACGACCGAGATCGAGCCGGGCGCCGCCAACGAGGATTTCACCGACGCGATCGACTGGGTCGCCTCGGTACGGAAGGGAGCGCAGGCGTGAAACTTCTCCTTGTCCGCCACGGCCAGACCGAGGGCAACGTGCGCGGCGCGCTCGACACCGCGCTGCCCGGTCCGCCGCTCACCGAGCTGGGCCGGGAGCAGGCGCGGGACCTCGCGACGCGGCTGGACGGCGAGCCGATCGTCGCGGTCTACGCCTCGCAGGCGATCCGGGCGCAGCAGACCGCCGCGCCGCTGGCCGCCAAGCTCGGCTTCGACGTCCAGGTCCTCGACGGCGTGCACGAGGTCGCGGCGGGCGAGCTCGAAGGCAAGACGGACAAGGACTCGGTCACCACCTACATGAGCGTCGTGCGGCGGTGGACGCTCGGCGAGCTCGACCCGCCGATCCCCGGCGGCGAGACCGGCACGCAGGTCCGCGCCCGGTTCCTCGACGCGGTCGCCCGGCTGCGCGCCAAGCACGAGCAGGCCGACCCCGACGGCACGGTGGTGCTGGTGAGCCACGGTGGCGCGATCCGGCTGGGCGGCGAATGGCTCGCCGGGAATGTGACCGCGGAGATCGCCAACCAGGGCCTCATCCCCAACACCGGCGTCGTCGAACTCGCCGGGACCGACGGCGGCTGGACCTGCCTCACCTGGGCGGACACCCCCGTCGACGCTGACGGGGGCTGAAGGACCCTTTCACCGCATGTCACGCGGGGAAAGCGTCCTTCGCCGCGTCTCATGTGGGTATGGCTCCTTTCGGCCCGTTTGCCTCCGCCCCCGCCGGGGAACACAGCACACAAGATCGATTAACACCTTGTGGGGAATTAACCGGTGGGGAGCAACCCCGATGGCGGACGACACGTCTACTGGACGGTGGGTCACCCGGATACAGGGAGGCGAAGGACCATGGTTCGTTCGAAGTTGATCTCCATCGGCGGTCTCGTCGCGGGTACCGCCGGGCTCCTCTTGCTCAGCGCCTGCGGTTCCGAGCCCGCGCCCGTCGCGCAGAACACGTCCGCGTCGCCGTCCAGCTCGGCGCCGGACACGTCGGCCGCGCCCAGCGCGAGCTCCTCGAGCCCGGCACCGTCCCCGCAGCCCGCTCAGCCGCCCCCCGCGCAAGCGCAGAAGAACGACGGGCTCTGCAAGGCGGGTGACGTCAAACTGTCCCTCAAGGACAGTGACGCCGCCGCGGGCACGGTGTACCGGAAGCTCGTCATCACCAACTCGAGCGGGCACGCGTGCACCGTCCAGGGCTTCCCCGGCGTCTCCTACGTGACGGGCGCCGACGGTCACCAGGTCGGTGAGGCCGCGTACCGCGACGGCGCCAAGGGCGGCCCGGTCCAGCTGGGCAACGGCGAGAGCGCGATCGCCGACGTCGGCTTCGCGAACGTCCGCAACTATCCCGAGGAAGTCTGCAAGCCGGTCGAGACCAGGGGCCTGCGGGTGTACCTGCCGCAGGAGACGGCGTCGAACTTCGTGGCGATGCAGGGGCTCGGCTGCACCGGCAAGATCTCGGGCAACCAGCTGGTCGTCAAGACGGTCCACAAGGGCTAGAGCTGGGTGCAGAGCTGTTCGGCCTGCACGAGGTGCCGTTGGCCCGAGATCTGGTTGAAGTGCAGGCTGAACACCATCCGGCTGACACCGTCGATGTGGTCGGCCAGCGGCCGGTAGGTGTCGTTGGCGGCGGCCGCCGCGGCGGAGAGTTCGCGGGCGGCCGTCATCCGGTGCAGGACCTCGGGGGCCAGGACGGCCACGGTGCCCTCGCCGGGCGGGGAGTCGGTGGTGTCGGGGATCGTGCCGACCCTGGCCAGTGCCGAGCACGCGTCCCGCGCGTCTTCGAGTGCTCCCGCATTGACCCCAGAGAGCGCCCAGAGCATGCCGATCACACCGCCGCCGATCACGAAACCGGCGACGGCGGTGAGCACTTGCAGGCGTCTGGAAGGTTCCGTCGTCCCCACGCCGGCCTCCGGCATCAGTGTCTGCTGCATCGCGGACCTCCCCGTCACCCGTGGCGGTGATGGGCTATTTCAGCACCGAAAGCCGGGTTTTTCACCGGTCTTGGTGGAGAACCCGCTCCTCCGTGGCCGATTCGTCATCGAAGGCTCCGGGCCGTAACGAGACGAACGCGAAACCGGCTACGCCGAACAGCAGCAGCCCGGACGTGAGGAACGTCCGGGCCGGGGAGCCGAGGGCGTGGGTCAGGACGCCGCCGAGCAGGGCGCCGATCGGGATCGCGCCCCAGACGACGGTGCGCCACACGCCGAGGACCCGGCCGAGCAGGTCGCCGGGGACGAGAGTGTGGCGTGCCGTGCCGAGCACGATGTTCACCGCGACGACGGCCGCCGCGAACAGGCCGAACAGCGCCGCCCCCGCCACCGGCGAACTCGTCAGGCCCATGCCGGTGAACGCCGCGCCGCAGCAGGCCGTGCCCCCGAGGAGCACCGCGCGACGGCTGGACGCCTTCACCAGGCGTGGGGCGACGGCCGCACCGAGCAGGCCGCCGATGCCGCCGACGAACGCGAAGAGCCCGAAGGCCGCTTCGCTGAGACTCAGATACTCGATCGCGTACAGCACCAGCTGCGCCTGCGCGAGTTCGCTGACCAGGCTGATCAGCCCGGCGATGACGACCAGGCGCAGCACCAGCCGGCTCCGCTTCAGCCAGCGGAAACCCTCCGCCAGCTCGGTGCGGAGGTCGGTGGTCGCGCCCTCGGCGGCTCGCGGCCGGTAGCTCCCGGCGAGGCCGACCAACACGATCGCCGCGATCGCGAAGCCCACCGAGTTGAGTAAGAACGGGAAGGTCGCGAAGAGCGCGAAGGTGGCGCTGCCGACCGGCCCGCCGAGGAAGGTCTGGCCGACGATCTCGCAGGCCTGGAGCTTGCTGTTCGCGCCGTCTAGCGAACCTTCGCCGACGACCGCCGGGATGAGCACGTTCGCGGCGCTGTCGGCGACCACCTCCGCGAAACCGATGAGCAGGGCGGCGGCGTAGACCAGCCAGATCGTCGCCCCGCCCGCGGCGACCAGCGCGGCCGTCCCGCCGACGACCACCGCGCGGGCGCTGTTCGCGAAGATCATCGCGCGCCGCCGGTCGACGCGGTCCAGCAGCGCGCCCGCCGGGAGCGCGAACAGCAGCCACGGCAGGAACTGGGTCGCCGAAAGACCGGCGATGAGCAGCGGATCCCGGGTCAGGGTGACCGCGAGCAGGGGGAACGCGACCTTGCCGATGCCGTCGCCGAGGTTCGACGCCGCGCTGGACGCGAGCAGCCAGCGCAACCGCCGGTCGCTCCTCCTTCGCACCGTCGACTCGGCCATGCACCGCCTCCCCAGGCATTCGCCGGCGGCGGCCGGCGACAACGTGTCGAAAAGTTTAGCGGGGCTGTCGCCCAAAGTGGCGGGGTTGTTACGCCCAGTTAAGAATCCGGAGAACCCTTGGTGCTCCACGCACAAAAATCACCGACCATGCCGCTCACGGCGCGGAATCCGCCGCCCGGGGAGCAAGGGACCTTTGCTATCACTCGCCCGGCGGCTTCAGCCCCAGCCGAGTTCGTGCAGGCGCGCGTCGTCGATGCCGAAATGGTGCCCGACCTCGTGGACCACCGTGATCAGCACCTCCTCGACGACGTCCTCCTCGGTGTCGCACATCTGCAACAGCGGGCGCCGGTAGATCGAGATCCGGTCGGGCAGCACCCCTCCGTACTCGTGGGTCCGCTCGGTCAGCGCGACCCCGTGGTAGAGCCCGAGGATCGTGGGCGACTCCTCGTTGAACTCCTCCACGAGCACCACGACGTTGTCCATGGCGTCCGCGAATTCGGGCGGGAGCTCGTCCAGCGCCTCCGAGACCAGCTCTTCGAAACGCTGCTGGGTCATCTCGACGGGCACGCGATCACCCTCCGGTCTTCGGGGGCGAAGAGGACGAAGACGACGACGGCGGCGGGGCCTCGCCGTTGCCGACCTTGACGCTCCCGGTGACCGGCGCCAGCCCCTTGTTCTCCGGCAGGACCGCCGCGACCTTGCAGTTCACCAGCGTCGACCCGGCGTCCCAGCTCTCCTGCTCGCGGACGTCCCAGCTGAGGATGAGCTTCTTCGCCGTCAGATCCGCGTTGCCGGTGTACTCCTGCGCTGCCGTCGAGCATTCGGTGTCCAGCCAGGTGTTCTGCTGCTCCTGCGACGGGTAGCCGTCCTTGAACTTCGTCTTGAGGTCGAGCGTCGCGATGATCTCGTACGAATGCGCCTGCGCGCAGTCGATCGGGTCGCCGAAGCTGTTGTTGAGCAGCGCGAGGCAGGTGCCCGGCTCCCACACCGCGGACTGGTTCTGCTCCTTGGCGAGCCCCTTGGTCGGCTGCAGCTTGCCGCCCTGGCCCGCCCATTGCAGCCCGCACCGCAGCTGCCGGTCGCCGTCCGCCCACTGCGGGGGTGTCGGCCGGAGCAGGTTCATGCTCAGCTTGCCGTAGGGGTCGAGGTTGCGGCCGAGGTACGGCTTGACGTCGATCGTGCAACGCGAGCGCGAGATCTCCTGCCACTGCTCCAGGTTCGGGCTCGGCACACCCGGCGGGTACTGCGCGCCGATGTCGACGATGCTGGTGACCTCGAACAGGTGCGCCTCCGCGCACGGCACGCGCCGCGCGTCGGTGGCATCCGGATTGTTCCAGGTCAGACAGGTGCCAGGAGGAGATTGGAACGCTTCGACCGCGGCGGGGGACAGCTTGGGGGCGCCGCCGCCCGCACCGCCTTCCGGGCCTACATTCCACGAGAACGCCACACTCAGCGAAAGCGCGATGAGCGCGCCCGCGAACACGCCGGCCATGACGAGCCGGGTGCGCAGGGTGCTCAGCGCGTTTCGCGGATCACGGAACCGCTCGGCCTGTTGAGACATCCACTCCATGATGCCCGCGCCGCACGTAAGGTGCGCGTACCGGGTGGTTAGTGTTGGACACGAGTTCGGCCGGCGGGCGATTACGGAGCTTCGATGACGCAGGATGACAACCAGGGGGCACAGCAGCCGCCCAAGCGCGGTTCCATGCGCTTTCAGGACGGCAGCACGCAGGCACGGCAGCCGTCGCTGGCCGAGCAGCGGGCACGCCAGCAGGCGCTGGCGGAGCAGCAGCGCCAGGAGGCGCTCGCGGCCGAGGCCGCCCGCGCCGCCGAGAAGAAGTCTTCGACCAAGAAGAAGCTGCTGATCGGCACGGGCGTCACCGTGGGCCTGGTCGGGCTGGTCGCGACGTTCTACACCGTCGCGAAGCCGACCAACGTCACCGCGGTGTGCACCACCAAGGACGGGATCGTCGACCAGGACGACAACTGCGACGAGCGGTATGTGACGTCGCACGGCGGCTACCACTCCGGTGGCTTCTTCTTCATCCCGATCGGCGGCGGCCAGTACAACAGCTACCGCTACAACTACGGCGGCTCCGGCGCGATCGGGCAGCGCGTCTCCGGCGGCTCGTACGATCCGCCGTCGTCGCGCGCGAACGTCAGCACCAAGTCGGGCAAGACCGTCCAGCGCGGCGGGTTCGGCATCAGCGGCAAGAGCGGCTCCGGCGGCAGCGGCAAGAGCGGGGGCTCGTAGGTGTACCGGGATTCCAAGCCGCCCCGGCGGGACTGGCAGAACATCGTCGAAGAGCAGGGCCTGGTCTTCGGCACGCCCGCCCGTGACGGCGCCGGCAAGTCCCGGCCGTACTGGGACGAGTCGGTCCACTACGTCTTCGACATGGACGAGATCCTGTCGGTCGAGGCGGACGTCGAACTGCTGCACTCGATGTGCCTCGAAGCGGTCGACAACGTGATCACCACCGAGCAGTACCACCGCTTCGGCATCCCCGAGTGGGTCTGGCCGCATATCGCGGAGTCGTGGAAGCGGCAGGATCCGCACGTCTACGGCCGGTTCGACCTGCGTTACGACGGCAAGAGCCCGGCGAAGCTGCTCGAGTACAACGCCGACACCCCGACCTCGCTGCTCGAGGCCGCGGTGCTGCAGTGGCACTGGAAGACCGCGGTCTTCCCCGAGAACGACCAGTGGAACTCGATCCACGAGAAGCTCGTCGAGCGCTGGGGCGAACTAGCCGACAAGCTGCCTTCGAACGAACTGCACTTCACCTGGTCTTCGGCCGATCCGTCCGGTGAGGACCACGTCACGACGGCGTACCTGCAGGAGACCGCGGCCGAGGCCGGGCTCGACACCGTCGGCCTGTCGATCGAGGAGATCGGCTGGGACCCGGTGCTCAAGCGGTTCGTCGACCTCGAAGAGGCGCAGATGGCGACCGTGGTGAAGCTCTACCCGTGGGAATGGGTGGTCGACGAGGAGTTCGGCCGCTTCGCCGTGGAGACCATGCCGCGCACGCTGTGGGTCGAGCCGCTGTGGAAGATGATCCTCTCCAACAAGACGCTGCTCGCGATCCTGTGGGAGAACTACCCGGGGCATCCGAACCTGCTGCCCGCCTTCGCCGACGACCCCGGCCTGCTGACCGAGTACGTCCGCAAGCCGAAACTCGGCCGCGAGGGCGCGAACGTGCAGATCGTCGCCACCGGGTACGAAACGCAGACGGACGGCGTCTACGGCGCGGAAGGGTACGTCTACCAGGCGTTCGACCCGCTCCCGGAGTTCCAGGGTTACCGGCCCGCGCTCGGCGCGTGGATCGTCGGGGACCACGCCGCCGGTCTCGGTATCCGCGAGACCGCGGGACTCGTCACCGACGACGGTGCGGCGTTCGTCCCGCACATCATCGTCGAGTCGTGATAGAAGCAACCGCACAAACCTGACATTTCCTGACTTCTGGAGAACCCCTGTGACCACCACCCTTGCGCTGTCCGACACGTTCGGCTCCGACCTCGTGCGAGGGATCGGCGCGATCCTGCTGTACGGCGTCGTCGGCCTGCTGATGATGTTCGCCGGGTTCTGGGCGATCGACTGGACCACGCCCGGCAAGCTGTCCCAGCTGGTCACCCGCGGCCTGCCGAACGCGGTCATCGTCACCGCTTCGGGCCTGCTGTCGATGGCGTTCATCATCGTCGTGGCGATCGCGAACTCCGCCAGCGACCTGACCGAGGGCCTCATCACCTCGCTGGTCTACGGCCTGCTCGGCATCATCGTGCAGGTGGCCGCCGTCCGGCTGCTGGAGTGGGCGACCCGGATCGACATCCGCTCGACCATCGAGAGCGAGAAGTTCGCCCCGGCCAGCGTCGTCGTCGCCTCCGCGCACCTGGCCCTCGGCCTGATCGTGGCCGTCGCCATCTCGTGATCTTCTGACCCGCTGAAACCGGCATAGGCGCACGATTCCCACTAACGTGGGAGTCGTGCGCCTTTTAAGGACACCGGACGACCGGTTCTCGGACCTGCCCGATTTCGACTTCGAACCGCGCTACGCGGAGCTCGTCGACCTTCACGGCGGCGTGATCAGAGTGGGATACGTGGAGGCAGGGCCGGAGGACGGGCCACCCGTACTCCTGCTGCACGGCGAGCCGACCTGGTCCTACCTCTACCGCAAGGTCATCCCGGTGCTCGCCGACGCCGGGCTGCGCGCCATCGCGCCCGACCTGGTCGGCTTCGGCCGCTCCGACAAACCCGGCGACATGGTCGACCACACCTACCAGCGGCACGTCGAGTGGATGCGCGCGTTCGCCTTCGACGTCCTCGACCTCACCGACGTCACCCTGGTCGGTCAGGACTGGGGCGGCCTGATCGGCCTGCGGCTGGTCGCCGAAAACCCCGATCGCTTCGCCAGGGTCGTCGCGGCCAACACCGGCCTCCCCAGCGGCGACACCGACATGCCCGAGCTCTGGCACAGATTCCGCGACACCGTCGAGAACGCCCAGGTCCTCGATGTCGGGCGGTTCGTCCAGTCGGGCTGCCAGACCAAGCTGCCGGAAGCGGTCCGTGCCGCCTACGACGCGCCTTTCCCGAACGAGATGTACAAGGCGGCGCCGCGCGCGATGCCGTCGCTGGTGCCGATCACCCCGGACGATCCGGCCTCGGGCGCCAACCGGGCCGCGCTGAAGGTGCTGGCCGAACTGGACAAGCCGTTCCTGGTCTCGTTCTCCGACGGCGACCCGATCACCGCGCCGTGGGGCCTCGAACTGCGGGCCTCGATGCGCGGCGCCCGCGAACTGGAGCATCCGACGATCACCGGCGCCGGTCACTTCCTGCAGGAGGACGCCGGCGGACGGCTGGGCGAAGTCATCGCCCGTTTCGCGAACTCCTGAACGCCAGAAAAGGACCGTTCTTTGCGAATTTCGCCAGGAACGGTCCTTTTCTGGCGTTCGTCAGGAGATGGCGGCCAGTGCGTCGGTGATGATCCCGAGGCCTTCCGCGGCCTCTTCGGCGGTCAGCGTCATCGGCGGCGCGATCCGCAGCACGTTGCCGTGCAGCCCGCCCTTGCCGATCAGCAGCCCCCGCGCCTTGGTCTCCTCCATCATCCGCGCCGCGGCGCCCGGATTCGGCGTCATACCGCCCGGCTCGACCAGCTCGACGCCGATCATCAGGCCCTTGCCGCGCACGTCCCCGATCAGCGGGTTCCCGGCCGCGCGCAGGCCGCCGAGCAGCTCGTTGCCGCGGGCGAGCGCGTTGGCCTGCAGGTCATGGTCGGCGATGTGGTCGAGCACCGCGGCCGCGCCCGCCATCGCGACCGGGTTGCCGCCGAAGGTCGAGATCGAGTTCGCGGTCAGGCAGTCGACGAGGTCGCCGCGCGCCACGAGGCCGCCGATGGCGAGGCCGTTGCCGAGGCCCTTCGCGAAGGTCATCGCGTCGGGGACGACGTCGTGCGCCTGGATCCCCCAGTAGTGTTCCCCGGTCCGTCCCCAGCCGGTCTGGACCTCGTCGGAGATGAACAGGATCCCGTACTGGTCGAGGACCTCCTTCATCGCCTTGAACAGGCCGTCCGGCGGTGAGCTGAAGCCGCCGACACCCTGGATCGGCTCGGCGATCATGCAGGCGACGTCGCCCGAAGTGCCCGTCTCCAGGACGTCGACGAGGTCCGCGACGCACGCGTCGATGTACTCCGTGTCCGAAAGCGCCCGGAACGGGCTGCGGTACCGGTAGCCACCGTGCACGTAGCTCACCTTCACCGGGCTGAGCGACGACGCCGACCAGCCGCGGTTGCCCGTGATGCCGACCGTCGCGAACGACCGCCCGTGGTACGAGTTCCGCATCGCCAGCACCTGGTTGCTGCGCCGGTACTGGGTGGCGAGCATGAGCGCGGTGTCGTTGGCTTCGGTCCCGGAGTTGGTGAAGAACACCTTCGCGTCGGGGATTCCGGAGAGCTTCGCGATGCGCTCGGCCAGCTCGACCTGCGACCGGATCAGGTACAGCGTCGACGTGTGGAGGATGCCGGTGTCGAGCTGCTTGCGCACGGCGTCGCTGATCGCCGAGACGTCGTAGCCCATCGAGTTCGTCAGGATGCCCGCGAAGAAGTCGAGGTAGGTACGCCCGGTCGAGTCGATGACCCGGCGGTCCTGCGCGTGCACGATCTCGATCGGCTCGTCGTAGTAGAGCGCCAGCCACGACGGGAGTACCGCCTTGTGCCGCGCCAGCAGGTCCGCATCGGTCATCGGGTTTCTCCGTCCGCAGCAGGGAGATCTCAGTATGGGGAGCGGCCGAAACGGGCGGCAACGATCAGACTGTCGGGTCATCCCCGCGGACCCGCACATTCTGTGCGGGACCCGCACATTTCGTGCTGCTCGCACGGACTACCCTCGGCACTCGTGATTGACCCCAGGACTCTGCGCGATGAACCGGACGTCGTGCGCGCTTCGCAGCGCGCCCGTGGCGAGGACGAAGGAGTGGTCGACAAGCTGCTCTCCCTCGACTCCCGCCGCCGGTCCTCCATCGCCGCCGCCGACAAGCTGCGCGCCGAGCAGAAGTCGCTGGGCAAGCTGATCCCCAAGGCGCAGGGCGACGAGCGGGCCGAGCTCCTCGCCAAGGCGAAGGAGCTCGCCGCCCAGGTCAAGACGGCCGAGGTCGAGCAGACCGAGGCGTCGGAGGAGTTCGAGCAGCTGCACCGCCTGGTGCCGAACCTCGTCCACCCCGACGCGCCCGAAGGCGGCGAGGACGATTACGTCGTGCTCAAGCACGTCGGCGAGCCGAAGAAGTTCGGCTTCGAGCCGAAGGACCACCTCGAACTCTGCGAGGGCCTCGGCGCGCTCGACATGGAGCGCGGTGCGAAGGTCTCGGGCTCGCGGTTCTACTTCCTCACCGGCGTCGGCGCCCAGCTGCAGCTCGGCCTGCTGAACATGGCGATCGCGCAGGCGACCGCGAACGGCTTCACCCCGATGATCACGCCGACCCTGGTGCGGCCGGAGATCATGGCGGGCACCGGGTTCCTCGGCGCGCACTCGTCGGAGGTCTACCGGCTGCGCGACGACGACCTGTACCTCGTCGGCACCTCCGAGGTCCCGCTCGCCGGCTACCACGCCGACGAGATCCTCGACCTCGGCAAGGGCCCGAAGCGGTACGCGGGCTGGTCTTCCTGCTACCGCCGCGAGGCCGGTTCGTACGGCAAGGACACCCGCGGCATCATCCGCGTGCACCAGTTCGACAAGGTCGAGATGTTCGTCTACACGCGTCCCGAGGACGCCGAGGCCGAGCACGCGCGCCTGCTGGACTGGGAAGAGCAGATGCTCGCGAAGATCGAGGTCCCGTACCGGGTGATCGACACCGCCACCGGCGATCTCGGCACCTCCGCGTACCGGAAGTTCGACTGCGAGGCGTGGGTGCCGTCGCAGGAGACCTACCGCGAGCTGACCTCGACGTCGAACTGCACGACGTTCCAGGCCCGCCGCCTCGGCATCCGCTACCGCGACGACGACGGCCGCCCGCAGACCGTCGCCACGCTGAACGGCACGCTCGCCACCACCAGGTGGATCGTCGCGATCCTGGAGAACCACCAGCTCGAAGACGGTTCGGTCCGGGTGCCTGAGGCGCTTCGCCCCTTCCTCGGCGGAACCGAGGTGCTCACGCCCGCATCGAAGTAGGGTCCGCACCGAGGAGGGACCCGATGAACCGCCGTCGCACGCCGATCACCGCGTTGTCCGCGGCGGTCCTCCTGCTCGGCGGATGTTCCGGGACGATCTCGGGTACGGCGTCGCCGGTGCCCGGCCAGGGGCCGGTGCTCACCAAGGCGGCGCCGTGCTCTTTGCTCACCCAGGAACACGCCGACGCGCTGGCGCTGAAGCTGCCCGGTGTCGAGACGAAGGGCAACAAGGCCCAGAAGGTCCCGCCGATGTGCCTGCTGTCCGAACGCGACGATTCACCGCGCGGGGTGTCCCTGTCGATCACGCGGAGCGTCGACATCCCGCTGAACGACTTCTACGCCGGTGCCCAGCCGGGTGAGAAGTTCGGCATCGGCGGCTTCACCTGGACGCGCTACGCGTCCCCGCTCGGCCCGACGGCCTGTTCGCTCAGCACCGAACTCGGGCCGTCCTCGTTCGTCGAGCTCGGCAGTGAGACCCAGACGGGCGCGCCGGAGTCGACGGCCTGCGACCTCGCGCTCGCCGCGGCCCCCGCGATCGCGTCGAGGCTGCCCGGTGGCGAGCCGAACCCGAAGATCGTCGCGCCGCCCGGGCAGAAGAAACCCGAGCCGTCCGGGCCGTTGCTGCAGGTCGACCCGTGCACGCTGCTGAAGCCCGACGAGGCCGCGAAGCTGGCCATCGCCGCGGGGACCCCCATCGACCCGGCGAACCTGGCCAATCCCGAGGACAAGGGCTGTACGTGGAAGGACTCCGACGGTGACAAGGGGCAGCGTCCGCTGGACGTGACGCTCTTCCCGGCGACGGCCGTCGCCGACGTCGCCGGTCTCGAAGGCACCCCCGAGGAGAGCGACCTCGGAGGTCGCAAGTGGACGGTGTGGGTCAACGCCTCGGCGAAGTACTGCACGGCCGCGCTGCCGATCACCGGGACGTCCACCGTGAAGGTCTCCAGTGGACACTGGGACGACGAGACGAAAGCCTGTGACCTGCTGCGGGCCGCGCTGCCGACGGTGAGCGCCGCGCTGCCCGCCGGTTCGTGAACGGCGGCCGCGCACAAGTAGTGTGCGAGCCGATGAGGAGGGGACGCATGCGGTTTCGGAACTCGCTCGCGATCGGGCTGGTGGTGCTGACGCTCGGCGGCTGCACGGCGACGATCGCCGGGAAGGCCTCGCCGGTGCCCGGACAAGGACCGGTCATCACGAAGGCCGAGCCGTGCGAATTGCTCTCGGAGGAACACGCGAAGGCCCTGGGCGTCACCTATCCCGGTGAGGAGCGTGCCGCCAAACCCGAGCAGAAGGTGCCCGCGGTCTGCCGGTTCCGGAAGCTGGAGGACGTGAGCAAGGCGTCGAACCTCGAGGTCTCGTTGAGCAAGGACCTCTCCTTGAACGAGTACATGAGCGGCGCGCAGGCCGGGGAGAAGTTCGGGATCGGCGGGTTCACCTGGACGCGCTACGCCACCATCCTCGGCCCGAAGTACTGCTCGCTGAGCACGGAGCTCACCGCGGACTCCTTCGTGGAGATCGCCAGCGAGAGCCCCGACCACACCGAGGCCAACTCGTGCGACCTGGCCAAGGCGGCGGCCCCGGCCGTGGCGTCGAAGCTGCCGGGCGGGCAGCAGGATCCGCAGATCACCGCGCCGCCCGGGCAGAAGCCCGCCGAGCCGGGCGGGCCGCTCGTGAGCACCGACCCGTGCGCCATGCTCAAGCCCGAGCAGACCGCCCAGTTGCGGCTCGCCCCCACCGGCGAACCGATGAAGTCCACCTCGGACCCGAACCAGGTCGGCTGCGAATGGGCCGACACCGACGGCGAAAAGGGCGAGAAGGCGTTCGACCTCTGGTTCTACCCGGCGAAGGCGATGGACGAGGTCCCGTCGCTGATCACGCAGGGCCAACCACAGGACTTCGACTCCGGCGGCCGCAAGTGGAAGGTCTACACCGAGTCGGGCAGCAAACTGTGCGCGGCGGGGCTCGCGATCACCGCGACGTCGACGGTGGCGATCATCGCGGGCAACCTCGACGACCCCGCGAAGGCGTGTGACGTGATCAAGGCCGCGGTGCCGCTGCTCAACGCGAACCTGCCGCCCTCGTCCTAGGCGCTCACCTGCCCGTTTGATGCTTGCATGACCGGTTTTCAGGGGGGTGGGGGGGGGGGGGGGGGGGGGGGGGGGGGGGGGGGGGGGGGGCCGGCGCCGGGCGGGCCCCGGGCCGGCGGGGGCGGGCGGGGACAGGCAAGAGAT
>NZ_JBIWKX010000029.1:37456-105740 GCF_044765885.1 Amycolatopsis sp. NPDC102389 | reverse complement strand
GTCGCGTGTCTTGTGATATCGCGTTTCCTTTGCCAAAGCACCGGGCCCCCCCCCCGGCCGGCCGTGGCCCCCCCCCGCCCACCCCCCGCCCGGCCCGGCGGCGCCCCCCCCCCCCCCCCCCCCCCCCCCACCGCCCCGGCTCGGCTTCATGATTGGTGAGAACGGTTCTCTTGAGCCGAAAGTCGAAGGTTCCGTGTGGGACCGCCTTCGTAGCGAGCAGTGAGCGCTGGCAGGGATGGCTCCCGATGGCCACCTCCCTGCCTTGAAGCCAGCGAAGGGATCCTTCACCGCGGCGGCCGCGCCGGTGGCGTGCGCGGACGTCCGGCGCTGGATGGAACTCCAGGTGTGGCCGCACCGGCTGCGGTCCGGATTCCCGGACGACGGGATCCGCGTCAGCGGCAAGACCGGGACCCTGCCGTCGGTGCGCAACGAGGTCGGCGTGGTCGAGTACCCGGATGGCGGTCGTTACGCGGCAGGAATTTTCACCGACGCGGTCGACGGGCGGTCGCGGGTGCCGGAGCGGGACGCGTTCATCGGTTTCGCCGCGGCACAGGCCGTCGGATGCTCAGGCTTCCCGAGGCCGGGAGCGAATGATTCGTCCGCCCGGATGAATTTTCCCGCCGCTCTCGTCGTTCCACACGAACCGGTGACGCCCGTCACCGGCCTAGCATTCCGGGAACCGCCGGACCACCCTTTCCACGGACAAGAGGTGCGCATGTCGAAACTTTCCGAAATCGAGACCTGGCTCGCAGAGAACTTCTCCGCCCTTCTGGAGAAGCATCAGGTGCCCGGCGCCGCCGTCGCGGTCTTCGCGAACGGCGAGGTGATCGACCACGCGGCCGGCGTGCTGAACAAGAACACCGGTGTCGAGTCCACAGTGGACTCCGTATTCCAGATCGGGTCGATCACCAAGGTGTGGACGACCACCCTGGCGATGCAGCTCGTCGACGAAGGCAGGCTCGACCTCGACAAATCGGTCCGCGACTACCTTCCCGAGTTCACCCTCGGGGACGACGACGCGGCTTCGCGGATCACGGTGCGGCAGCTGACCTGTCACACCTCCGGCTTCGAAGGCGACATCTTCACCGACACCGGACAGGGTGACGACTGTGTCGCCAAGCTCGTGGCCACGCTTTCCGATGTGCCCCAGCTGTTCCCGCCGGGGGAGATGTTCTCCTACAACAACGCCGGGTACTGCGTGCTCGGCAGGATCGTCGAGGTCCTGCGCGGCAAGTCCTACGACGACTGCCTGCGCGACCACCTCTTCACCCCGCTCGGGCTGACCCACGCCGCCGCCGGACCGTACGACGCGATCCGGTACCGCGCCGCCATCGGCCACGTCCAGCCGTCGCCGGACGACGAACCGGTGGCCGCGCCCGTCTGGGCGCTGACGCGGTCGAACGTGCCGGCGGGTTCGCATCTCGCGATGCGCCCGCGGGATCTGCTCACCTTCGTCCGCATGCACCTCAACGAGGGCCGCGCGGACGACGGCACCCAGGTCCTCAAGCCCGAAACGGCCCGTGCCATGTGGGAACGCCAGGTCGAACTGCCCTACCTCGGCCTGATGGGCGGGGCGTGGGGCCTCGGCTGGATGATCTTCGACTGGGACGGCGGCCCGGTGATCGGCCACGACGGCGGGACCATCGGCCAGTCGGCGTTCCTGCGGGTGGTGCCGGGCAGCAACGTCGCGGTGGCCTTGCTGACCAACGGCGGGAAACCGCTGCACCTCTACCGGGACGTCTTCCAGAAGGTGCTGGGCGACCTGGCCGACGTCGAGGTCCCGCCGCTGCCGGAGCCCAACGCGGCCGAGACGCCGGCCGACGCGTCGCGGTTCGTGGGTGAGTACTCGTCGCAGGTGGCGGACATCGTCGTGAGCCAGGACGAGGACGGTGGCCTGTGGCTGGAACGGACACCGAAGGGCGTGTTCGCCGACCTCGGTTCCGGGCCGGAGAAGAACAGGCTGCTGGGCTACCACGGCGATACCTTGGTCGCTGAGAACGACGGCCTCGGCCTGCACATGCCGCACGCGTTCGTCGGTGACGACGGCACCGGCCGCGCGTTGTTCGTCCACACCGGACGCGCCGACCGCAGGGGGAGCCGGTGACAATGGTCGCCGACGAGATCGAGGCCGTCTTCGCGAAGGTGGGGGCACGCGGATTCGTGCACGCCCGTGAGGTCGGCGTTCCCGATGGTCCCGAAGTCGGCGTCGGCGCGGACGACCAGGTCGTGCTCGCGTCGGTGTTCAAGATCCCGGTGGCGGTCGCCTTCGCCCGCGAGGTGGCCGCTGGGCGGCTCGACGAGACCGAGCGGACCCGCGTCACTTCGCGCTACCGGATCGGCGGGATCGGGACCGCCGGCTGCGCGGACGACGTCGAGATGAGCTGGCGCGACCTGGCCCATTTCATGCTGACGATGAGCGACAACGCCGCGACCGACGTCGTCTACCACCGGGTCGGGCAGGAAGCGGTGGACCGGGTCCTCACCGACCTCGGACTCGCTAGGACCCGCCTGATCGGTTGCTGCGAGGACCTCTTCGCCTCGGTGATCGCCGACCTCGGCGCGAAACCGGACGACGATCTGGAAGCCGTCTTCGCCGCGGCCACACCCGAACAGCTGTGGAAGCTTTCGGTGCTCGACCCGGAACGCACCACCTCGTCGACCCCGCGGGAGATCACCGCGCTGCTCGACGCGATCTGGACCGACCGCGCGGGCGACCCGGCCGCCTGCGAACGCGTGCGGACGATCATGGCCCAGCAGATCTGGCCGCATCGGATCTCGTCCGGATTCCCGGCCGGGGTGGCGATCGCGGCCAAGACCGGGACGCTTCCGGCCGTCCGCAACGAAGCGGGTGTGGTGACCGATGTGGACGGTCGCCGGTACGCCGTCGCGGTGTTCACCCGCGCCGAATCCCTCGCCGACCGCCAGCCCGCGGTCGACTCGGCACTCGGCGAGGCCGCCCGCCTCGCCATCGACCACCTCCGTGCGCAGACCGTTACCCAGTAGGAGCCTGTTGGCGGAGCTGAGATGAGTCCGGAAAGGTGACCAGACGAGTGAACCCGCCCCGGCCGGAGGCCCCGCGATCGCGGTGGCAGGGCGCCTTCACCACCTTCGCGACCTGAAAGACCAACTCGCGCCCTGCCGACGTCGATCGCGGACGCGGGTTCACCTGCAGACACTAGGAGAAACCGCATGAAGAAAGCTCGGCTCACCGCCGCGATCACGAGCGTGGTGGCCTTGACCGTGAGCGCGTGCGGGGGGACGTCGCAATCCGGGCAGGACCGGACCGCGAATCAGAAATTGACCGAAGGCAAGACCTTCACGATGGCGATCGGCACCGATCCGGGAGCACTGGATCCGGCGATGACCGTGCTCTCGGTCGCGCTCGACATCGGGCGCTACCTCTACGACAGCCTCATCAACCTCGACGAGTCCGGCAAGCCGGTCGCCGGGCTCGCCGAGAAGTGGGAGGCCTCCACGACCACGGCCACCTTCACCCTGCGGAACGGGATCACCTGCGACGACGGCACCCCGCTGACCGCGAGCGACGTGGCGGCGAACGTCAACTTCGTCGGCGATCCCGCCAGCAAGTCGCCGATGGCCGGTATCACCGTCGCACCGGGGACCAAGGCGACCGCCGACGACGCGGCGCGGACGGTCACGCTCACCAGCGGGGCGCCGGACGCGTTCCTGCTGCGCAACGCCGGCGGCCTGCCGATCGTGTGCGGCAAGGGCGTGACCGACCGGCAGGCGCTCGCCAAGGGGAAGTACGGCACCGGCATGTTCACCATGACCGAGATCGTGCCGAACGACCACTACACCCTCACCCGGCGCAAGGACTACGCGTGGGGGCCGGGGGACTGGCAGCGTGAACAGCCCGGCCTGCCGGAGAAGGTGACCTTCCGGGTCATCCAGAACATGACGACCGCCGCGAACCTGCTGCTGTCCGGTGAACTCAACGGCGCCCGGATCACCGGGCAGGACCAGCAGCGCCTGCGCGCCCAGAAACTGTTCAACGAGGATCAGGTCGTCCCGATGGGCGAGATGTTCTTCAACCAGGCGCCCGGCCGCGCGGGCGGCGACCAGGCCGTGCGCCGGGCACTGGTGCAGGCGCTCGACCTCGCCCAGATCGGGAAGGTGCTCACCAGCGGCTCCGGGGCACCCAGCCAGGGGATGGTCACCACCGAACCCAGGGCGTGTGCCGGGGATTCGGTGACCGGCAAGCTTCCCGCGTTCGACGTCGCCGCCGCGAAGTCGGCCCTCGACGCGGCGGGCTGGAAGCCGGGAGCGGACGGGGTGCGGGTCAAGGACGGCAAACGGCTCGCGCTGACCGCCGTCTACGGTACGCAGCTGGGGCCGACCATGGCGCCCGCCGCCGAACTGATGCAGCAGTCCTGGAAGGCGGCCGGTGCCGAGGTGACGCTCAAAGGCCTCGACAGCCCGGGGACCAGCCAGGTGCTCTTCAACACCGGTGAGTGGGACATCTCGCTCGCGCCGGTGACCTTGCTGCTGCCGAGTCAGGTCATCCCGTTCGTCTCAGGGCCGAAACCGCCCACGGGCACGAACTTCGCGCATATCGAGAACGAGAAGTACACGGCACAGGTCGAGCAGGCGGCCAAGATGGCCGGTGATTCGGGCTGCGCGACCTGGCTCGCCGCGGAGCAGGCGCTCATCGAGCGGCTGGACGTCGTGCCGTACGTCAACTCGGTCATCCCGACCTTCGGCAGCAACGCGCGGTTCAAGGTCATCTTCGGTTCGGTCGAGCCGTCGTCGATCCGGATGTACAGCTGATGGCCGTCGCGGTCGCGCCGGCCGGGTTGCGCGGCAGTCCCTGGCTGTCGTTCGCCGTGCGCCGCCTCGGCCGGTTCGCGATCTCGTTGTGGGTCCTGATCACCACGGCGTTCCTGATGATCCAGCTGATCCCCGGCGACCCGGTCCGCGCGGCGCTCGGGCTGACCGCACCGGTCGAGCTGGTGAACGCGCGCCGGGCGGCGCTCGGCCTCGACGATCCGTTGTGGCTGCAGTACGTCCACTACCTCGGTGGCCTGGTCACCGGTGACTTCGGGACGTCGATGACGAGCGGGCAGCCGGTCTCCGAGGTGATCGGCGACCGGCTGCCGGCCACCCTCCAGCTGGCGTTGCCCGCCTTCGCGGTGGTCATCGCGATCGCGATCCCGCTGGGCCTGTTGTTCGCCGTGCTGACTCGCGGCGGACGCCGGCGGGGCGGCGAGCTGGCGTTCACCTCGACGACGGTGCTGCTCGCGGCCATCCCGGAGTTTCTGCTCGCCGTCGCGCTGGTCGCGTTCTTCGCGGTCCAGCTGGGCTGGTTCCCGGTCGCCGGCAACGCGGACGCGAGCTCGTTCGTGCTCCCGGTGATCGCGTTGGCGCTCGGCCCGGCGTCGGTACTCGCCCGCATCGTCCGGGTGGAGACGCTTTCCGTGCTGGGCAACGACTTCATCCGCACCGCGCGGGCGAAGCGGTTGCCCGCGCGGCTGGTCTACCTGCGGCACGCACTGCCGAACGCGCTGACCGCGACGCTCACCATGGGCGGGCTGATGCTGACCGGGATGGTCGCCGGGACGGTACTGGTGGAGAACGTGTTCGCCTGGCCGGGGCTCGGTTCCACCATCGCCCAGTCGATCCTGCAGAAGGATTATCCGCTGGTGCAGGGGATCGTGCTCGTCTACGGCGTCGGGGTGCTGCTGGTGAACCTGACGGTGGACGTGCTGCTGGCCGTTCTCGATCCGCGTTCGACGATCCGGGAGAACTGAGATGGCGAAATGGTTCGCGGCCCTGCGCACCCCGGTGGGCGGATTCGCGGCGGCCCTGCTGGCGCTGGTGCTCGCCCTCGCGGTGTTCGCCCCCATCCTGTGGCACGACAACGCTTTCGCGATCGACACGAACGCGATCGGGCAAGGACCGTCGGCGGCGCACTGGCTGGGCACCGACGACCTCGGCCGCGACATCCTCTTCCGCGTCCTGGTCGCGACCCGGCTTTCGGTCCTGCTGGCCGTGCTCGCGACGGTGATCGGAGTGGCGACCGGGCTCGTGCTCGGCACGTTGCCCTCGCTGCTGCCACGGCCCGCAGCGCGGCTCGTCACCTCCGCGGTGAACATCGCGGTCGCGTTCCCCGGGCTGTTGCTGGTGCTGTTCTTCTCGGTCATCTTCGGGGTCGGGACCCACGGCGCGGTGCTCGCGGTCGGGTTCGCGCTGGCCCCGGCGTTCGCGCGGCTGGCCCAGACGTTGTCGGCCTCCGTGGCGGGGCAGGACTTCGTGTCCGCCGCGCGGATCTCCGGCGTCGGCCGGATCCGGTTGCTGGTCCGGCACATCCTCCCCAACATCGGCGAACCGCTGGTGGTGAACGCGACCATCGGCGCGGGTGCCTGCCTGCTGGCCTTCTCCGGGTTGTCCTTCCTCGGCATCGGTGTGCAGGCACCGGATTACGACTGGGGACGGCTGCTCGGCGAAGGCCTCAACGGGATCTACGTCAACCCGGCGGCCGCGCTCGCGCCGGGCGTGGCGGTGGTACTCGCCGGGCTCGCCTTCAACCTGATCGGCGAGACCGTGGCCGGCGTGATCGGCGTCCGCACCGGACTGCGCAAGCTCGCGCCGCGGCCGGTCACGCCAGCCAGGGAGGACGCCGCCGAGGCCCGCGAAGACGCCGTGCTGGTGGTGGAGAACCTCCAGGTGGCGTTCCCGCGTCCGGCGGGCTGGACGGTTCCGGTGCGCGGGGTGAGCTTCACCGTCCACGAGGGCGAGGCGATCGGTGTCGTCGGCGAGTCGGGCTCGGGGAAGAGCCTGACCGGGCTGGCGGTGTCACGGCTGGTCGAAGCGCCGGCCGTGGTCACCGCGGACAAGCTCGAATTCGCCGGGAAACCGGTGCTGACGACGCCGGAACGGGACCTACGCGCCTTGCTCGGCACTTCGCTGGCGATGGTGTTCCAGGATCCGATGACCTCGTTCAACCCGACCAGGCGGATCGGCCGTCAATTGGCCGAAGTCGCCGAACAGCACCAGGGGCTTCCGCGTGCCAAGGCGTTCGAGCGGGCGGTGGACCGGTTGCGCGCGGTGCGGATCCCCGCCGCCGAACGGCGCGCGCGGCAGTATCCGCACGAATTCTCGGGCGGGATGCGGCAGCGCGCGATGATCGGCATGGGCCTGATGGGCGATCCGAAGCTCATCATCGCCGACGAGCCGACCACGGCGCTGGACGTCACCGTGCAGCGGCAGCTGCTGCGCCTGCTGGCGCGGACCAGGGCCGAGCGGAACACGGCGATCATCCTGATCAGCCATGACATCGCGGTCGTTTCGCAGACGTGCGAGCGCATGCTCGTCATGTACGCGGGCCGTGTGGTGGAGGACCTGCCGTCCGCCGGAACACCGCGGCATCCGTACACACGGGCCTTGCTGGCCGCGACGCTGGACCTGGAGACCGATCGTGACGGGCCGCTCGCGGTGATCCCCGGCCGCCCGCCAGAACCGGATCGTGTGCCCGGCGGCTGCGCCTTCGCCGACCGATGCCCGATGGTGTCCGACAAGTGCCGTCTCGAAGATCCGGTCCTGGAACGCGTGGAGGCCGGCCACCGCGTCGCGTGCTGGTATCCGGCGCCGCTTTCCCAGCCTGCCAAGGAAACCGTGACCGCAGGAGGTGCGGAATGAGCGATCTCGTGTTCGACGCGGTGAGCGTGCGCTACGGCGGGCGGCGTGGTCTCACCGCCGTCGACCGGGTCGGGCTGACCGTCCCTTCCGGACAGGTCGTCGGGCTCGTCGGCGAATCGGGCTCCGGGAAATCGACGCTGGCCCGTGCCGCCGTCGGTCTTTCGCCGGTCAGCGCCGGCCGGGTCCTGCTGGGCGGCACGGACGTCCGCAAGCTGCCCCGCCGGCCTCCCTTGCAGATGGTGTTCCAGGATCCGTATTCCTCTTTGGACCCGCGGATGAGCATCGGGGAGTCGATCACCGAAGCGATCCCGCGCGGGGTACTCCCCGGGCGTGCCGCGCGCCGGGACGAAGTCGCCCGGCTCCTGGAACTGGTCAACCTCGATCCCGACCGGGCCGGTCACCTGCCGGGGCAGCTTTCCGGTGGCCAGCGGCAACGGGTGGCGCTCGCCCGCGCGCTGGCCGGGCGGCCCGAGGTGCTGATCGCGGACGAGATCACCTCGGCGCTCGACGTCTCGGTGCAGGGCGCGGTGCTCAACCTCGTCCGGTCCGTGCAACGACGGCTGGGCCTGTCGATGCTGTTCATCTCGCACAACCTCGCGGTGATCCGCTACCTCAGCGACATCGTCGCCGTGATGTACCTGGGGCGGATCGTCGAGGTCGGCCCGGCCGAACAGGTGCTCACCGACCCGCGGCATCCGTACACCCGTGACCTGCTCGCCGCGGCGCCGTCGGCGACCACTTCTGTGCTGGACCTCGGCGAGACGAGCGAGACCGCGGACGTCGAGCCCGCCGACCCGCACCATCCGCCCGCCGGGTGCCGGTACCACACACGCTGTCCGGTCGGCCCGCTCGTGCGAACCGGCCGAGAACTCTGCCTTGAGGCGGATCCCGCGGACGGCGCGGCACAGCGGCGTCACTCGGCGGCCTGCCACTTCAGCGACAACGAGCTCACGATCTCCAGAGGAGCAAGCGCATCATGACCCGACGTCTCGGTCTCGACGACCTGTACGACATCGCCGTCCCCAGCCAGCCTTCGCTTTCCCCGGACGGCGAACGGATCGTCTACGTCCTGCGCACGGCCGACCGCGACGAGGACCGGAACGTGCACACGCTCTGGGAAGTCGGCGTGACCACCGGCGAAGCGCGGCAGCTCACGCGCGGAACCGCGGACATGGCGCCGCGATGGGCGCCGGACGGCGAGCGGATCGCGTTCCTCCGTGCCCAGGACGGACCGCCGCAGGTGTGGTTCCTGCCGTCGTCGGGCGGGGAGGCCGAGCGGATCACGGAACTCCCGTTGGGTGCGGGTGCCCCGGTCTGGAGCCCGGACGGCGGCAAGATCGCGTTCTCGGCCGCGGTCGACCTGACGGGCGGGGAAGCGGCGCCGAACGCTCCGGTGGTGGCCGACCGCCTGGACTTCAAGGCCGACGGCGCCGGGCTGATCAAGACGGTCCGCAAGCATCTGCACGTCCTCGACGTCGCCACCCGGGAAGTCCGGCAGGTGACCTTCGGCGATTGGCACGCCGGCGAACCGGCCTGGTCGCCCGATGGCACTCGGCTGGCCTTCTCGGCCGCGCGGGACGGCGACGCGGATCTGACGTTCCGCTCCGGTGCTCACGTTCTCGACGTGACCGTGAAGACCTCCGAACCGCGGCTGATCGGCTCCGGCGAAGGCATGGCGGGCACGGTCGGCTGGACGGCGGACGGCGCCGCGTTGCTGGTGGTCGGCAGGCCCGACACCGAGGTCGGGCACCTGGGGCTGTGGAAGGTGCCGCTGGACGGCGGCGATCCGGTCGAGCTGACCGCCGCGCTGGACCGCAACGTGATGTCCGGCGGGCCGGGCTATCCGGGAGCCCTGCCGCAGGCGATGGACGACGGCACCGTGCTGTTCGGGATCCGTGACCGCGGCTGCACCCATCTGTACGAAGTGGACACCGAGGGCGGGACACCGCGCGCGGTGCTGGCGGGCGCGGGCCGCGTCGTGTCCGGAATGGACATCGCGGGCGGCAGGGTCGTGGTCGTCCTGGCCACGGCCACGTCGTTCGGCGATGTCACCGTCGTCGACCCGGCCACCGGCGCCGTCGACGTGCGGACGAAGCACGGCGCCTCCGACATCGAGCTCTTCCAGCACCAGGAACGGGAATTCACCATCGGCGATGGCACCGTCGTCCACGGTTGGCTGCTGCGGGACCCGGCGCGATCCGGCGCCGCGCCACTGCTGCTCGACATCCACGGCGGCCCGCACAACGCCTGGAACGGCGCGGCCGACTGGATCCACCTCTATCACCAGGAACTCGTCGCGCGTGGCTGGGCGGTGCTGCTGCTCAACCCGCGGGGCAGCGACGGCTACGGCGAGGACTTCTACACCGGCGCCGTCGGTGCTTGGGGTGTCGCCGACGCGGCCGACTTCCTCGAACCCCTGGACCACTTGGTCGCGGAAGGGATCGCCGACGCGGACCGGCTCGCCGTGGCGGGCTACAGCTACGGCGGGTTCATGACCTGCTACCTGACCAGCCGTGACGACCGCTTCGCCGCCGCCGTCACCGGTGGCGTGGTCAGCGACCTCACCAGTTTGGGCGGCACGTCCGACGCCGGGCACTATCTGGCCGTCAGCGAGCTCGGCAATCCGGCGTGGGACAAGGCCAACGAGCGGTTCTCGCCGTTCGCCCGGGTCGCCGACGTGCGGACGCCGACCCTCGTCGTCCAGGGCGCCGACGACGACCGGTGCCCGATCGGTCAGGCCGAACAGTGGTTCAGCGCCCTGCGTGCCCGGGGCGTCCCGTCGCGGCTGGTGCTGTACCCGGACGCCTCGCACCTGTTCATCCTCGACGGACCGCCCTCGCAGCGCATCGACTTCAACCGGCGAGTCCTCGACTGGGTGGAGCAGTACGCCGCGCCCGCGGACGGGGTGTCCCGGGTGCCGATCGAGGCGGACCACTGGCGGCGACGGCTGGCCGAACTGGCACGCAAGCACCGCGTTCCCGGTGCGGCGCTGGGCATCACGCGGGTCGGGGACGATACTGAGGTTCTCGCCTCCTACGGCGTGCTCAACACGGCGACCGGTGTCGAAGTCACCGAAGACTCGGTGTTCCAGATCGGCTCGATCTCCAAGGTGTGGACCGCGACCGTGGTCATGCGGCTGGTCGACGAAGGCCTTCTCGACCTCGACGCGCCGATCGCCGACGTCGTCCCCGAGCTGCGGCTCGCCGATCCGGACGTCGCCAAGCAGGTGACCATGCGGCATCTGCTCACGCACACCAGCGGGATCGACGGCGACGTCTTCACCGACACCGGGCGCGGCGACGACTGCCTCGAACGCTATGTCGAAATCCTCGACCAGGCCGCGCAGAACCATCCGCTCGGTGAGACGTTCTCCTACTGCAACTCGGGTTTCGTGCTCATGGGCCGGGTGATCGAGAAGCTCACCGGGCAGATCTGGGACGCCGCGATGCGGGAGAAACTGTTCACCCCGCTCGGTCTCACCCACACCGTGACGCTGCCCGAGGAAGCGCTGCTGCTCCGCGCCGCCGTCGGGCACGTCGGTGGCGCGGACGAAGACCTGAAACCCGCGCCGGTCTGGGGACTGCCGCGGACCATGGGACCGGCGGGCCTGATCACCGCCACCGCCAAGGACGTGCTCGGCTTCGCCCGGTTGCACCTGACTGGCGGGCTCGCCCCATCCGGCGAGCGGATCCTCACCACGGCGTCCGCCACCGCGATGGCCGAGAAACACGCCGACCTCCCCGACAAGTACTCGCTCGGCGATTCCTGGGGCCTCGGCTGGATCCGCGACGACTGGAGCGGACGGCGGATCATCGGCCACGACGGCAACACGATCGGGCAATCCGCGTTCCTGCGGCTGCTGCCCGATCAAGGACTCGCCGTCACGCTGCTCACCAACGGCGGTAACACGCGCGACCTGTTCATGGAGCTGTACCGGGAGATCTTCGCGGAACTGGCGGACGTGGCCATGCCGCGGCCGCTGGCGCCGCCGTCGACCCCGGTCACCGTCGACGGTTCGAGGCACGTCGGCGTCTACGAACGGGCGGGTGTGCAGATGGAGGTACTGTCCGAAAAGGACGGACTCCGGCTGAGGCAGACCGCCACGGGCCCGTTGGCCGAACTGATGCCGGAGAAGACGATGGAATTCGATCTGGTCCCGGTGGCCGAGTCGCTCTACGTCTGCCGTGAGCCGGGCGCGCAGACCTGGATGCCGGTCACGTTCTACACCTTGCCGACAGGGGAGCCGTACATGCACTACGGCGTGCGCGCGACGCCGAAGGTGTCCTGAAGGCACTCGGCCCGCCCGGACTTCCCGGGCGGGCCGAGGTGGTTCATGCCCTGCGCCGCGCGATGTAACGGACGATCAGAAGCACGATGCACACCACCGCCACGGCTCCCGCGAACATGCGGAAAGTCCAGTCCAGCCCCGCGAACTGGCCGATCGAGTTGGTGGCCGCGCTGACGAGGAGGACGAGCCAGATGGCGGCGGTGACCAGGCCGCCGCCGCGGGTGTTTTCGGTGTCGTTCATGGGAAAGACGCTAGGGTTCTGGACACTGGGAAGACAGGGGAGTGACCCCCGTCGTGGGGTGGTGCTGGCGCTACCCCGCACCGAGCGAAGGAGTTCCGGCGTGGCGATCCACCGGATGGACAACGTCCTCATCGTCGTCGAAGACCTCGACGCCGTCATCGCGTTCTTCGTCGAACTGGGGATGGAGCTGGAAGGCAAGGGGCCACTCGACTGGCCGGGGGCGGAACGGGTCGTCGGGCTCCAAGACGTCAGCCAGGACGTCGCCATGCTGAAGATTCCGGGTGGCCCTGGGCGGATCGAGCTGGCGAAGTTCCACCGGCCGAAGGCCATCACGCCCGAACCGGAGAACGCTCCGGCGAACACGCTGGGCATCCGGCGCGTCATGTTCGCGGTCGACGACATCGACGACGTCGTCGCCCGCCTGCGTGCCCACGGCGCCGAACTAGTGGGTGAACTCGAACAGTACGAGGACATCTATCGGCTCTGCTACGTCCGGGGACCGGAGGGCATCGTCGTCGGGCTCGCCGAAGAACTCGGCGCCTCGTGACCGGACGACACGCGAAACGGCGACCTCAGGCCTTTCCGCCCAAGTACGCCAGCACCGCCAAGACCCGCCGATGCCCGCTGTCCTCGGGCAACCCGAGCTTCGCGAAGATGTTCCGGATGTGCTTGTGCACCGCGCCGTCGCTCACCACCAGCAGTTCGGCGATGGTCGTGTTGTTGTAGCCCTCCGCCATCAGCCCGAGCACCTCGCGCTCTCGCGCGGTCAGCCCTTCGAGTGGATCGGTCGCCCGCCGGTGCGCCATCAGCTGGGTGATCACCTCGGGGTCCATGGCCGTCCCGCCCTTGACGACCCGGTCCAGCGCGTCGAGGAACTTCTCGACCTTCCCGACCCGCTCCTTGAGCAGGTAGCCGACAGCACCCTTGCCGTCGGCCAGGAGTTCCGCCGCGTAACTGGTTTCGACGTGCGCGGACAGCACGAGCACGGGCAACCCGGGGTGCAACTTCCGCGCTTTGACGGCGGCGCGGAGGCCTTCGTCGGTGTGGGTCGGCGGCAGCCGGACGTCGGTGATCACCGCGTCGGGCCGGTCCTTCGTGACCAGTTCGAGGAACTCGTCCACATCGTCCACCGCTGCGGCGACGTCGATGCCCGAGGTGTTCAGCAGCATCACCAGGCCTTCGCGCAGCAACGCGTCGTCCTCGACGATCACGACCCGCATGGCAACTCCACTTTCAGTACGGTCGGCCCGCCGTCGGGGCTCGACAGTTTCAAGGTCCCGTCGAACGCCTCGGCGCGTTTGCGGATCCCGGACAGCCCGCTGCCGCCGGATTCGTCGGCGCCGCCGTGGCCGTCGTCGCGGATTTCGATGAGCAGGGTGTCGGCGGTGCCGTCGAGGGTGATCCAGGCGTGTTCGGCGCCGGAATGTTTGGTGATGTTGGCCAGCATCTCGGCGACGACGAAGTAGGCGGCCGCTTCGACGGCGGCGGGACGGCGGCTGCGGCTGCGAACGTCCACAGTGCACGGAACCGGGCAACGATCGGCCAGTGCGGTGACGGCGCCGTCGAGGCCGCGGTCGGTCAGCAGCGGCGGATGGATGCTGCGCACGACGGTCCGGAGTTCGGCGAGCGCGCCGGTCGCGGTGTCCTGCGCCTTGCCCAGCAACTCCCTCGCCCGCTGAGGATCCTTGTCGAAGAGCGAATCGGCGATCCCCAATTGCAGGACCACCGCGGCGATCCTCGCCTGGGTCCCGTCGTGCAGGTCGCGTTCGAGGCGACGGAGCTCGGCGCCGTGCGCCTCCAGCGCGGCGGCACGCGACGCGGCCAGCTCGACGACGCGGTCGGTCAGCACGACACCGGGCGCCGGCGCGAGCAGCCTGCGCGCGACGGAGGCCTGCCATCGGGCCAAACGGGGATACAGGAACAGGAGCGCGATCATGCCGGCGCCGGTGACCGCGCTGAGCGCCGCGAGCGGCCACGACGTGACCATGAACCCGAGCGAGCTTTCCACCCCGCCGGGCACCGCCGGCCAGATGAACGCCGTGACGATCTGGCGGATCCCGCCGAGCGGAAAGGCGATGGCGAAGATGCCGATGATGAAACCGGTGGCGGCGTGGAAGGCGAGCCAGCCGAGGTCCCGTCGCGAGGCCGGGTCGGTCACCGGATTCCCGGACCGGTACGGCTCGGGGATCGGCTCGCCCAGCAGGCGGGCGGCTCGCCGTCGCTCGAAGTTGACCGGGTACCTGATCAGCTTGAGCGCGTGCGGCACCGCCGGGATCCCGACGCCGAACGGGCACATCAGCAGCACGAACAGCATGCCGACGAGGACGAACCAGGCGAGCATGGACGAGGCCGCGCCGACCGCCAGGAACCGGATCGCGGACCAACAGGACCGGAGCCGGGTGATCACCCGGTCAGTCTCCCATCCGGCCGTCGGCGGCCTCGGAGCGGAGCGCGTGAAGGCCCGCTTTGCGATACTCGGACCATGATCCTGATCGTCCTCAAAGCACAGATCCGTCCCGGGAAACGCACCGAATGGCTGACGGGAATCGAGCGCTACACACAGCAGGTGCGCTCCGAACCCGGCAACATCTCGTTCGACTACTACCAGAACGCCGGTGACGAGAACGAGTTCGTCCTCGTCGAGGTGTTCGCCGACAGCGCCGCGGGTGACGCGCACGTCGCCACGCAGCACGCGCAGGAGTTCTTCCCGTTCATGGCGACCGTCGTCGCGGAGAAGCCCCGGATCAACTACCAGAACCTCGACGGCGACGCCTGGTCGGAGATGGCCGAGGTCACGCCGGTCGACTAGCGGCGTCCTGCATGTCCTGTTGGCGGTCTCCGCACCCAGGTGTCGCGAAAGCCACTTTCGGGACATCAGACGTCGCGAACGTGGCTTTCGCGACACGCTCCGGCTGCGCGACGACTCTCGGGAAGGCACCCGGGGTGGGGGGGGGGGGGGGGGGGGGGGGGGGGGGGGGCCCACCCCCCCCCCCCCCCCCCCCCCCCCCACCCACCCGCACCGACCGCTCACGACCCCGCGTGAAAGCCGTACATATACGCATCAAGCGGACCTCGGGTCGCCCCACTGTCCTTTGTGGACATTCGAGGCCGGCGCAGACTTGCAGGACAGCGCCTAGGTCGCGTTCGTGGCGGTGCGGTCGATGATGGCGGCCAGTGTCGCGGCCGCCTCTTCGGGAACCCAGTGACTGACTCCGGTCAGGACCTCGAGCCGGTAACCGGCGTCGACGTATTGGCCCGCCAGTTCGGCGCTTCGCCGGGACAAGGCGGTGTCGCCGTCGCTCCAGACATGAGTGGTCGGCACGGTGACCCGGGCACGGAGGGCCGCCGGTTGTTGTAGCAGCATCGCGCGGTACCAGTTCAGTCCGCCGGTGAGGGCTCCGCCGTCGACGATGTCCTCGCGGACCTGGCCGATCTGGGCCGGTGTCATCCCGGTGCCGGCCAGCGTGCGTTCGAGTACGCGTGGCCGGCGCCGGATGGCGAGCTCGGGCAGCCAGGGGATCTGGAACAGCAGCATGTAATACGACCGGAGGAGCTGGTCGCTGGTCAGCATCGCGCGGAGGAACGCTCCGGCGTGGGGGACCGACACGGTGGTCAGCGACCTGATCAGGTCCGGTCGCCGGGCCGCCGTCGACCAGGCGACGTTGGCGCCCCAGTCGTGTCCGACGAGGTGGACCGGTCCGGAGCCGAGGGTGTCGATGAGGGCGACGGTGTCGGCCACGAGACGGCTGGATCGGTAGGCGAAGCGGCCTCGCGGGCGTGCGCGGGGTGAGTAGCCGCGCTGGTCGGGCACGACCGTGCGGTATCCCCGTTCGTGGAGCAGCGCGGCGGTGTCGGTCCAGGAAACGCCGGTTTGCGGGAAACCGTGCAGCAGGACGACGACGTCGCCGTCGAGCGGGCCGGTGTCCCGGACGTCGAAGATGAGTCCGTCGTGGTCGAAGGTGGCGATGCGGCGGAGCGCGGTCATGGGCGGATCTCCCCTTCTTTCGTGGACTGCTTCTATATGTTACCTTGGGTAACAGTGAATCGCGGTAACAGGTAGCCGCGCACTCTGTCGACGTCGTCAGGGAGGTCCGTATGACCAGCACCGATGTGCCACGAACGGCCGGGGCAGGCCGCCACGAGACCGCGCAGCGGCTCCTCGATTCCTCCGCGATGCTGTCCTACGACCCGGCCACCGAGGTGGACTGGGAGACGCCGCTGGACAAGGACTTCCACGGCGCCAGCCCGGAGTGGAGCACCCTCTACGGCACGAGCTACTGGGCCGAGATGAGCCCGGAGCAGCAGAAGGAGCTCACGCGCCAGGAAGCCGCGTCGGTCGCGAGCACCGGCATCTGGTTCGAGATGATCCTGCAGCAGATGGTGTTGCGTGACTTCTACGCCAAGGACCCGACCGACCCGGCGTTCCAGTGGGCGCTCACCGAGATCGCCGACGAATGCCGTCACTCGATCATGTTCGCCCGCGGCGCGGCGAAGCTCGGCGCGCCCCCGTACCGCCCGCGCAGGCTCGCCGTCGAACTCGGCCGGGTCTTCAAGGCGACGGCCACCGGCGAAGCGGCGTACGCGGCGATCCTCGTCGCCGAAGAGGTCCTCGACGTGATGCAGCGCGACTGGATGCGCGACGAGCGTGTGGTCCCGTTCGTGCGCACCATCAACAACATCCACGTGGTCGAAGAGTCCCGGCACATGAAGTTCGCCAGGGAGGAGACGCGGGAGCAGCTGGAGGGCGCGGGCTTCCTGCGCCGCCGGATCGACGCGCTGGTCATCGCGATCGCGTCGTACTTCATCGTCAGCAGCATGATCAACCGCGACGTCTACAAGAACGCGGGACTCGACACCGCGCGCGCCCTGCGCGAGGCGAAGGCCAACGAGCACCACAAGTCGATGATGCGCTCCAGCTGTGCCGGGCTGATGGAATTCCTCGGCTCGTGCGGGCTGCTGACCCGACCCGCGCTGGTGTTCTACAAGCGGGCGAACCTGATCTGACATGGCCTTCGCGATCACTCAGACCTGTTGCAACGACGCCACCTGCGTGTCGGTCTGCCCGGTCAACTGCATCCACCCGACGCCGGACGAACCCGACTTCGGCACCACCGAGATGCTCTACGTCGATCCGGCCTCCTGCATCGACTGCGGGGCCTGCGCGGACGCCTGCCCGGTGGACGCGATCTTCCCGGTCGACCTGCTGACCGGATCGTTGAAGGTCTACGAGGGGATCAACGCGGCCTTCTATGCCGACCGCGAGCCCGCCGCCTCTGTGGATCCGGCGCCGAACTTCCACCGCTGGGGCCCGCCGACGTTCGACCGGGCCATCCCGAGCGACCTCGCGCCGGCGGACATCGCCGTCGTCGGCACCGGCCCGGCCGGCATGTACGCAGTGGAGGACCTGCTTCTCCACACGAACGCGAAGGTCACGCTGATCGACCGGCTGCCGGTCGCGGGCGGGCTCGTCCGCTACGGCGTCGCTCCGGACCATCCCGCCACGAAGCGGATCGGCGAGACGTTCTCGCGCCTTCACGAGCACCCGCGGCTGCGGATGCGCCTGGGCACCGAGGTCGGCCGCGACGTGACCGTGGACGAGCTGGCCGAGCGCCACGACGCGGTCGTGTACGCGGTCGGCGCCTCGTCCGCGCGCGGTCTCGGCCTGGACGGCGAGGAACTGCCCGGCAGCATCGCCGCGACCACCGTCGTCGCCTGGTACAACGGCCATCCGGACGTGCCCGCGAACGCGGTGGACCTGTCCGCGGAACGTGTCGTGCTGGTCGGCACCGGCAACGTCGCACTGGACGTGGCCAGGATCCTCACCGCCGACCCCGACGATCTCGCGGGCACCACGATCGCCCCGCACGCGCTGGAACGGTTGCGTACCAGCAAGATCCGGGAGGTCGTGCTGCTCGCCCGGCGTGGGCCGGAGGACGCCGCCTACACGTCGCCGGAGCTGCTCGCGTTGGCAGGGCGCGACGGCGTGCCGCTCGTCGTCGACGACGCGGACCCGCGCACCACGGCCGCGATCGACGCGGGCACCGGCAAAGCGGCGCTGCTGCGCGAACTCGCCCGTGAGACCGTCGATTGGACCGCGCCGCCGGCCGCGGATTCGCGCCGGATCGTTCTGCGCTTCCACTCCGCGCCCACCGAGATCATCGGCGACACCCAGGTTCGCGGCCTGCGCGTCACGGGTCAGGAGGAGCCGGTGGAAATCGCCGCCGGTCAGGTCGTCCGCGCCGTCGGCTATCGAGGCGTCCCGGTGCCGGGACTGCCGTTCGACGACGACCGCGGCACGATCCCGAACACCGCCGGTCGCGTCGACGGGCACGGCGGCGCCTACGTGGTGGGCTGGATCAAACGGGGTCCCTCGGGCGGGATCGGCGCGAACCGCACTTGTGCGCGGGAGACGGTGGCGACCCTGCTCGAGGACATCACGTCCGGCAGGCTTCCGGTGCGGGCCCGGCGGTCGCCGATCGCCGCGCTGGCCGCGAAAATCCGCGGCCGCTGACCTCGGGGCTACGACGGCGGCACCGGCCGGTTCAACAGCACCGGCAGCGCGCGATGCCCGTTGGAGATGAACGAGTCCAGGTGACTTAAGGCGTCCGGCGACGTCGCGAGGGTCATCTCCGGGAACCGTTCGAACAGGGCAGGAAGGGCGATCGCCGCCTCCAAACGGGCCAGCGGCGCGCCGATGCAGAAGTGCGCGCCGTAGCCGAACGCGATGTGCGCCTTGTCGGTGCGGGTGACGTCGAACGCGCCGGCGTCGTGCCCGTGCAGCGCCGGATCCCGTCCGGCGGCGGCGTAGCCCGCCAGGATCGCGTCGCCCTGCCGGATGACCACGTCGGCGACGGCGATGTCCTCGACGGCGTAGCGCAACGGCAGATTCGCCACGGGCGCCTGCCAGCGCAGCGTTTCCTCGATCGCGTCGGTCCAGGAGTACCGGCCGGCGCGGAGCAGATCGAGCTGATCGGGATGGGTCAGCAGCGCGGTGATGGCCTGGTCGAGGAGATTCACGGTGGTCTCATGACCCGCCGAGATGAACAGGATGAGGGTGTCGAGCAGTTCGGTCTCGTCCAGCCGGGCGCCGCCGTCCTGTGCGGAGATGAGCGCGGTGGTGAGATCCTCGCCGGGGCTCTCCCGTTTGACGGCGACGAGTTCGGTGAAGATCGAGTGGATGTCCTGGTAGGCGGCCGACATCGCTTCTTGGCTCGCCGAAGTCCGGAAGAAGACGTCGACCGAGTGACGCAGTCTGTCGCGGGCCGAGTCCGGTACGCCGAACAGGTGGCAGATCACTTCGATGGGCACCGGATAGGCGAAGTTCTCCCGCAGATCGACGGGTTCGTCCGCGGGCAGGGCCGCGAGACCGTCGAGCAGATCGGTGACGATCCGGGTGATCCGGGGCTCCAGCGTGGCGATCCTGCGCGCCGTGAAGGCCTGCGTCACGAGCGAGCGCAGGCGTTTGTGGTCGGCGCCGTAGGCGGTGAACATGTTCCGCACCGAGACCCACACCAGCAACGGCCAGTCCGCGCTGACCTCGGCCAGCGCCGGCCAGTGCTGACGCGCGTCCTTGGAAACACGCTGGTCGCTGAGCAGATCACGCAGGAGCTCGTAACTCGTCACCGACCAGGCCACCACACCGCCCGGCAACTCGACTCGGGTGATCGGGCCATGTTCGCGAAGGCGTTCGTTCTCGGCATGGATGTCTTGGCCGTTCGGGTCCAGAACCAGGGGACGCGTCACCGGGGATCACCCTTTCTCGGCGGAGCGGACCGGGTCCAGCGTGCCAGCGGCGCCCGTCGCCCGGCTATTCGCCATTCGGTGGCGAGTTTCGCTCAGTACAGCTCGATGACGAGTCTGTCGGTGAGCGCGCGTGAGACGCAGATCGCCATCTGGCTTTCGCGGTCGGCGGCGGTCAGGCAGTTGTCCCGATGGTCCGGGGTGCCTTCGAGCACGCCCGACACGCATGAGCCGCAAATGCCTTCTTGACACGATTTGAACACCTCGATGCCGTTGTCCTCGAGGACCGCCAGGATCGATTTCCCCGGCGGTACCTCGAATTCCTCACCGGTGTCGAGTTCCACGGTGAGGGGGCGGTCGCCCGAGGTGTCCACCTCGGCGGCTTCGAAATGCTCGACGTGCACGTGATCCGCGCCGACGACGGGGCCGAGCACGTCACCGACCTGTCGCATGAAACCGTCGGGGCCACAGGTGTAGACGTGCGTGGACGGCGTCAGCCCCTCGGCGATCGCCCGCAGGATGGCGGGATGTTCGCCGCGCGGGACGCCGAAATGCGGCCGGATGCGGTCGGCGAACTCCACGCGTTCTTCGAGAAGTTCCACGAAAGCCGCGGTCTCTCGCGAGCGCGCGAAGTAATGCAGCTCGAAATCGCTGCCCCAGGTGTAGAGCTCGTAGGCCATCGACAGCAGCGGCGTGATGCCGATACCGCCGGCGACCAGGACGTGCCGATCGGCGTCTTCGGCGACGGTCAGCAGATTGCGCGGCTCGCTGATCTTGAGGTGATCGCCGACCGAGACCTGATGCATCGCCACCGATCCGCCGCGCGAGTCCGGCTCCCGTTTGACGGCGATCAGGATCGAGCGCGGGTCGTCGGGGGCGCCGCAGAGCGAATACTGCCGCAGCACCCCGGTCGGACCGACGACGTCGACGTGCGCCCCTGCCCGGTAACGGACGCGCAGCGGCTCGTCGTCCTGCCGGACCAGTCGCAGGGTGCGGATCTCCGGCGTCTCTTCGATGATTTCGACGACGCGGAAGAGGACGTTCGTCATCCAGGTGCCTCCAGGTCAGCGCATGAACAGGCCGCCGTTCGCGTCCCAGCAGGCGCCGGTGACGGAGGCGGCTTCGGGGGAGGCGAGCAGCGCCACCATCTCGGCGATGAACGTCATGCTGCCCAGCCGTCCGACCGGGATACCGGCCGTCAGCCGGTCGAGGTTCTCCTCACCGACGATCCGGTGGACCATGGGGCTGTCCTGCGGACCGGGGGAGACCGCGTTCACCGTGACCCCGCGAGCGGCGAGCTCGCGGGCGAACACCTTGGTCGCCGTCAGGATCGCGCCTTTGGACGACGCGTAATGCCCGCCGGTCGCGGTGCCGCCGTTCTGTCCCGCCAGGGATGCCATGTTCACGATCCGGCCGTACCCGGCTTCGGCCATGTGGGCGCCGAACAGCTGACAGGCGTGGAAAGTGCCGCTGAAGTTCACCGCCATCACCTCGTCGAGCTCCTGTGGCGTGATCTCCAGCAGCGGCCGTGCCTGGGTGCGGGCGGCGTTGTTGACCAGTACCTGGACCCCGCCGAAGTCGCCGAGCACCGACGCGAGCAACTGATCGATGTCCGGTCGGCTGGCGACGTCGACCCGGTAGCTCTGCGCGTGCGCCCCGGTCCGGTCCAATTCGGTCGCGAGTCGTTTCGCGGCCGCCTCGTCGAGGTCGGCGATCGCCACCCGGTGGCCGCCGCTGTGCAGACGCCGGACGATCCGCTCGCCGAGCCCGGTCGCCCCGCCGGTGATCACGGCGACCGGCGCGGTGCCGCTCACAGCAGGAATCCCGCGGCCGGAACGGCTTCGTCGGCGTTGACCAGCCGGACGACCTTGCGGGCGAAGCGGTCCTCGTCGCCACTGGCGCCGAGCCGGATCACGTAGTCGACGTCGGCGGCCCAGAGGTCGTGGCGGCCGCGTTTGTAGGCCACGATGATCTGGGCGGCCTTCAGCGTGACCGACCGATCGTCGACGTCCACGGGAATGAAGCGTGAGACTGTCCGCACGGTGATCGCCGAGTCCACCGCGGCGAGCGCGTAGCCCTCGGTCATCCGCCGCACGCGCAGCCCGCGCATCCGGGCGTCGTCGTGGACCATGTTGAGGACGTCGTCGAAATCGTCGGCGTCGCGTTCGATCGGGATGATGTACTTCCCGTCGTCGGCGTAAAGCCGTTGCCAGGCCTCGTAATCCTTGGCGTCCAGCAGGGCGGCCTCTCGCCAGGCCAGCTCGATCGCGCGGATCACCCGCGGATCGGTGAGGGTCTCAGTCATCGCTCATCATCCGCTTCCATTGGGCGTACGCCGCCCGCATTCCGGTCTCGTCGGTGACGTGGCTGGTCGGCCAGCCCTCGGCGGAGGGCTTTTCGCGCCCCAGACCGCGGTTGACCATGATCGGCATCTCGGGCGCGCCCTGCGCACCGCGCTGGACCCGGTCCCAGCCTTCGGAGTCGTCCGGCGTGCCGAACCCGAACGGACCCTGGAAATGCTCGTGGGCGCGCAGCCGTTCCCGGTTGACCGGCCCGACGATCTCGGGCGGGCCGTCGCTGCCGAGGGCGACGTGCTCGATGACGGTCTCGTCGACGCTGATCGGCCGCAGTACCCGGAAGAACGAGATCGACATCGACACGTTCGGGAACAGGTTGAGGTTGAATCCCGTGCCGTGCACGGCACGGACGAGCCTGCGGATCTCGGCTGCGTCCGTCCCCGCGGCTTCGAGCTGGGCGACCAGGCCGTCGAACCGCGGCTGGAGCGGCTCGCTGCCGTCGTCGGCGTCCAGATCGGAGTGTTCGGGGACCATCTGCATCACCGAGTGGCCGTTGCCGAGGTCGTGGGTGACCGCAGTCGGGTCGGTCATGAACGACATCATCTCGGCGGTTTCGGCGTCGACCGAGGCCATCCAGGAGCGGTGCACGATGGGGAAGTGGTACCCGTCGGTGGTGTTCTCCAGCTGGATCTTCCAGTTGCCCCGATAGGTGAACCGATGGGTGCCGAGCACCTTCACCGGATAGCCGCCGCCCTGCGCCATGAAGCGATCGATCCACAGCTTGACGTCGCCGAGGAAGTCGGTGAGCGGTTCGGCGTCGGCGTTCAGGGTCGCGAAGATCATCCCGCCGTAGGACTCGGTGCGCAGGGTCTTCAGCCCGAGATCGGCCTTGTCCATGACGCCCTCGTACCCGTCGGGATACGGGATGCCGCGCAGTTTGCCATCGAGGCCGTAGGACCAGGCGTGGTAGGGACAGGTGAACCCGTTGGCGTGGCCCGTTTTCTTCTCGCAGAGCGACGCGCCCCGGTGGCGGCAGCGGTTCACGAGCGTGCGGATCTCGCCCTTGCGGTCCTTGGTGACGATGACCGGATGACGGCCGACGTGGGTCGACTTGAAGCTGCCCGCCTTGGGCAGTTCCGATTCGTGGGCGACCCAGATCCAGGCCCGCTCGAAGATCTTCGTCATCTCCTGGTCGAAGATCGCGGGGTCGGTGTACATCCGGCCGGCGACCCGGTCGCCGAGGACGAGGTCCGCGGGCGGCAGGTCGTACACGGTGGCGGCGGTGAATTCGGTCATCGCGATCAGCCCCGGTATTCGCGCGGAGTGAGGGCGCGGCCGATACGCGCTTCGATCTTGGCGTACTTCCACAGCTTCCACGGGCTGTCACCGACCGGCGTGCCGCGCAGGAAGTCGCACGCCTGCTTGACGGTTTCCTGGGAATCGACGTCGCAGAGCAGGTAGCAGGTCCACGGCCAGCCGTCGGACGGGCCGACCATATGCGAGTCGTCGTCGATGTCGCCGATGAAGTCCACGCCGGGCAAGCCCTTGATGCCGTCCATCAGCGCGACGAAGGCGGTCCAGACGTCGCTCGCGGCGACGCCGCCCTCGGGCAGGTCGAAGAAGTTCTGGTTGATACCGATGCAGAACAGCACGCGCAGCGGGGTATCGCTCATGGTGGTGGTCCAACTCCTCGTCAGCGGTCGGTGGTGGGTCACTGGAAGCCGGGAACGGTGGGCGGATGCCCCATCAGCACGGCACCCGCGGCGTCGTACATGGCCGGACCCAGGAAGGCGTGCTGCTGGGGGACGAGGGCGTCGCCGAGCAACCACTGCAGCGGATGGTCGTTGGCGATGGCACCGGTTCCGGACAGGCCGATGACCCGGTTGACGGTCTCCGCGGCGGTCTTCGCGAGATGGGTGGAGGCCAGGCGGAGATGCGCGTTCTGCTCCGGCGTCACGGGATCGCCGTCCAGCACGGTCTGCCAGGCCTCGTCGGTGACCTCGTAGAAGTACGCCCGCGCCGAACGCATCGTCGCCTCGGCCTCGCCCAGCCCCGTCCGGTAGTAGGCGCGGTCGGCGAGTTTCGGCGCGCCCGTGACGCCCGAACGGCCACTGCCGACCTCGGTCGCGAAGTCGAGCGCCGCGCGGGCGACCCCGGCGCCGACGACCGCCAGGACCTGGGAGGCGTAGGCGAGGGTGGGGTAGCGGTACAACGGCTCGTCGATGGTCGGCGCACCGCCGCGGATGAACGTCCACTCGCGCGGGACCTCGACCTTGTCGACGACGAGGTCGAAGGAACCGGTCCCCTTCATCCCGACGACGTCCCACTCCTGGACGATCTCGACCTGCTCGGGCCGCAGCAGCGCGGTGCGCGGCTTTCCGGCGGTCGTGTCGTCACCGGGGATCCCCACGCCCAGGATGTCCGCGCCCATACAGCCGCTCGCGAACTTCCAGCGCCCGTCGACCAGGAAACCGGTGGCGGTGGGCTCGGCCCGCTGCACGGGGAAGAGACCGCCGGCGAAGCACACGTCCGGGCCGTCGGCGTACAGCTCGGCCTGCGTCTCGACGGGCAGTGCCGCGAGGTAGACCAGCGCGGAGCCGAAACTGGCCACCCATCCGGTGGATCCGTCGACGACGGAGATCCGCTCGACGATCCGCAGGAATTCGGCCGGAGGCAGGGGCCTGCCGCCGAACCGTTCAGGGGTCGCGGACCGGTAGACGCCTGCTTCCTTGAGCCTGCCGACGAAGTCGCGGGAGACGTACCGCTGGTCGCGGAACTCCTGACGGCGCTCGAGGAGTTCGGCCAGGACATCGTCGAGTGTCACGGCCGGGCTCTCCTGGATCTGGGCCATCGGGCGCTCCTCGCGTCGTAGGGAAGATGTCTCCGACGCTAGGGATCATCGCCGGACGTTGCCATTGGTCATTGCCTGCCGGCGGCCGGGGATTCCCACGCAGAGGGGTAGGGGAAATCCTTACCGGTGGGCCCGGCGGCGAACTCCTATGCTGAGGCCGTGCAGGTCGACCCGATCGCGCCCGAGCCGGCCACCGGCGACTTCGTGGCGATGATGAACGCCTCGAAGGTGTGCGTGCTCGTCCACGACGCGGCGACCAAGAACATCCTGTGGGCCAATCCCGCCGCGTGCGAGATGCTCGAGTTCAGCCTTTCGGAACTGCGCCCGCTCAAGGCCAACCACATGAGCAGCTCCGCCCAGCAATACGACCGGGTCATCGGACGGGCGTGGCTCCAGGCCGCGGTCGAACACGGTTCGAGCCGGATCGTGTGGCACTACCGGAGCAAATCCGGCCGCGTCATCCCCACCGACGCGGTGGCCATCCGGGTCAAGCTGGAGCGGGGACCCGCGGTGATGGTGCAGTTCCGCGACATCCAGCGCGCGGAGGAGGTCGAACGGGAGCTGAAGCTGACGACGTCGTACGTCGACGCGCTGGCGCGGCACACCTCGACCGTGGCGTTCATGCTCGACGCCGCCGGAGCGGTGCGGTTCGCCACGGACAGCGCGCTGACCTTCCTCGGCCTGACCGGCGACGACGATCGGTTGGCCGGGGAGCCGCTGACCGCGTACGCACGGCTGTATCTCGGCGGCAGGCCGGTGCGCTGGACCGAGGTGGTGGCGGGCGCGGATCCGGTCGGGCCGGTGCAACTGGAGCTGCCGGGGGAGAACGCGACCTGGCTGGAAGGGAGCCTGGAGCGGCTTTCCGAATCCGAGGTCGACGCGTATCTGATGATCCTGCACGACGTGTCCGAGCGGGTTCGCGGCGAAGCGCGGCGAGAGCTGGAACTGCGGCACGAGAACTATCTGGCGCGCTACAACGCCATGGGGGACATGGCGATGGCGATCGCGCACGAGCTCGGCCAGCCGCTGGCGGCCGCCGCGAATTTCATCGCGGGCATCCGCGCGCGTGCCGCCACGATGGCGGACGGCGGTGACGTCCGTGAGCAGATGGGATACGGCTTGGACAGCGTCGCCCGACAGATCGACCGGGCGAAGGACATCGTCGGTTCGCTGCGGTCGTTCGTCGGGCATCTGGAGCAGGTCGAGCAGCTGGTCGACCTGAACGAGATCGTCCGGGAATGCCTGTACTTCATCGAGCTGAGCGCCGCGCCGCACTCTGTCGACGTGGAGGTCCGGCTCGATCCGGCGCCGGTGCTGGTGCGGTGCGAACGCGTCCTCACCGGTCAGGTGGTGATGAACCTGTGCCTCAACGCGATCGACGAAACCGCGGAATGCGAACCCGTGCAGCGGCGGATCACGGTGGGCACCCGGGCCAAGGAAGGGGTCGGCGTCCTCACCGTCGACGATCACGGCCGCGGCGTCGCCAGGGATCCCTTCGCCGAGTCGTTCACCAGCAAACCCGGAGGCAGCGGGATCGGGCTGGCGCTGAGCCATCGCATCATCACCCGGCAGCACGGAAGCATCTGGGCCGAGCGCCGGGAAGGCGGCGGATCGCGGTTCGGGTTCGCGCTGCCGCTGGACACGTAAGGGAAATCCTCAGGCGGCGCGGTGGAACTCGGGATATCACCGGTTTCGGCCACGGCTCTAGCGTCGAGGTATGCCCGATGAGCTGACCACCACCCAGCGACGGTTCCGCGCGGCGATGGCGAACCTTTCGACGGCTGTCAACATCGTCACCACCGACGGCGTCAGCGGCCGCGCCGGCATCACGGTGAGCGCGGTCTGCTCGGTGACCGACTCACCGCCGACCCTGCTGGTCTGCGTCAACCAGTCGAGCTATACGCACGACATCTTCCGGACCAACGGCAGGATGGCCATCAACGTCCTGGCGTCCCAGCACAAGGAGCTCGCCCTGCAGTTCGCCGGCGCGACGGACGTGCCGATGCTCGACCGGTTCCGGTTCGACGTCTGGGATCACGACCGGTTCGGCATCCCCGTCGTCCGTGACGCGGCCGCCGTCCTCATCGGAGGAGTCGGCGCCGAGTTCACCCAGGGCACGCACACGGTACTCTTCGTCGAGGTCGAGGACGTCTTCGTCGACGAGGACGCCGGGGGCCTCGCCTACTTCCGGCGCGAATTCCACCGGATCGCGCCGTGAACGAGCGCACCACGTTGATGTGTTACAACGACAACCACGGGTACGGCTGGCGCCATGTGGACCTGTTCGTGCACGACTCCGAGGGCCGTGAGCTGAACTGGGTCCATTGGCAGGCCCCCGCCGACGGCCCCGACGCCGCCGACGAAGTGACGGCGCGGGTCGAACCCCGGCTGAAGCGGACGTCCGAGTGGCGGCACGCGGTGAGCGCCGGCGGTGTCGACTATTGGGAAGCCGATGCCGCTTGGGAGGACGAGTGAACCTCAAGCGCCCGTGGTCGCTGCGGGAACTCGTCCGGGACCTGCGGCAGGGGCGGACCACTCCGGAAGCGGCTTCGAAGCGCGCACTGGCGCGGATCGCCGAGACGGACGCGGAGTTGCGCGCCTGGGTCGAACAGGCGGACTTCCTGCCGGGCGCGGGCGTGCCACTCGGGGTCAAGGACATCATCGATCTGGCGGGTGTGCCCACCCGTTGCGGTTCGACACTGCGCGCGGAAGCCGTTCCGGCGACCTCGGACGCGGCGATCGTGACCGCGTGGCGTGCGGCCGGTGCGGTTCCGCTCGGGAAAACGGTCACCACCGAGTTCGCCTTCTTCGCTCCCGGCCCGACCGGGAATCCCGCCGCTCCCGGGCATACCCCCGGCGGCTCGTCGAGCGGGTCGGCCGCCGCGGTCGCGTCCGGGCAGGTGCCGCTCGCGCTCGGCTCGCAGACCGCAGGCTCGGTCACCAGGCCGGCGTCGTACTGCGGGGTCGCCTCGCTGGTCATGAGCCACGGCCGGTTCCCGGTCACCGGGGTGACGGGATTGAGCCCCAGCCTGGACAGCCACGGGGTGTTCGCGGCTGGGGCCGCCGACCTCGCGACCGCGTGGGCGGCGCTGACCGGCGATCCCGGCCTGGAGCCCCGTCCTCCGCGGATCCTGGTGTGGTCCGCCGACGCGCTCGACGTCGTCGAAGCACCGATGCGGCACGCGCTGACGCAAGCGGCGAAGCGTCTGCGGGACGCCGGGGCGACCGTCGAGCCGTTCCGCGACGAACGGCTGATGGCCGACCTCACCGCCGCGCATCCCGTGGTGATGGCCTACGAAGCGGCCCGGGAAAGGGCCGCCGAGCTCGCCATGGCCGAGCGGCTGAGCGTGCCCTTGGCGCAGCTGCTGCGAACCGGAGCCGCGACCTCGCCCGACGAGTACGAGAGCGCCCGCGCCACCATCGCCGACGGCGCCGTCCGAGTGGCGGAGGTGTTCGACTCCTACGACGTCGTGCTCGGCCCGGCGGCACCCGGCGCGGCACCGCGAGGCTTGGCCGCGACCGGGAATCCCGTGCTGAGCCGGGGCTGGCAGGCGCTCGGCCTGCCCGTGGTCGCCTTACCCGGATTCACCGACGCGGCGGGTCTGCCGCTCGGACTGCAACTCGTCGGCCGTCACGGCGGAGAAAACGAACTGCTCGGGCACGCCTGCTGGGCGGAGCGGGTGCTCGCCGGGGATTCATGGTAAGGAGCTCTCCATGGTCACCACCGATTCCGCGTCCGGCGGCGAGAAGTCGCCGGTGGTCTACATCGTCGACGACGACGAGGCCATCCGCCAATCCCTGGTGTTCCTGCTGGAGAGCGTCGGCATCCAGGCGCTCGTCTACCCGGACGGGCCGACGTTCCTGGAGGAGTTCGACCCCGACGAGCCGAGCGTGCTGATCATCGACGTCCGGATGCCGGGGCTCAGCGGGTTGCAGCTGCAGGAGAAACTGGTCGCCCGCGAATTCCCGGCGCCGGTGATCTTCTGCTCGGCGCACGGCGACATCCCGATGTCGGTGCGAGCGCTCCGGCTGGGCGCGGTCGACTTTCTCGAGAAGCCGTACGAGCCGCAGCGGATGCTGGAGGTCGTCCAGGCGCAGCTCGTGATCGCGTCGGAACGGTTCTCGGAGGCCGCGTGCCGCAAAGCCGTCACCGAGCGGATCGCGACGCTGACCCCGCGCGAACGGGAGGTGCTCCGGCTGGTGATCGACGGCCTGCCCAGCCAGCTGATCGCGCGACAGCTGGGCACGAGCGTGAAGACCGTCGATGTGCACCGGGCGCGGATCAAGGCCAAGACCGAGGCGGACAGCCTGGGCACTTTGGTGCGCGATGTCCTTCAGCACCAGGTCACCGTGTAGGTGCAGGCGGCTTCTGCCGGTCCGTGAAGGCCTCCTTGAGGGACCCAGAGTCCCTCAAGGAGGCCTTCACGGACCGGGTCGGGGGATCAAGACATCAGCACCGAAGTCGTCGGGAAGTCCGACGCGAAACCGCCGGGCAGCGGAGCGATGAAGACGTTCTCGGTCCGCGTGCGCGTGATGAGCCAGCGGTCCCCGTGGCGCCGGAAGGCGTTGTTGAGCCTGCTCGATCGCAGCAGCCCCGTCCCGTCGGCGTACAGCCACGGCTGGACGTGGATCCATTGCCCCTCGGCCCGATCACCGTCGACGTGGATCTGCTCCGAGGTCAGATAGTGAGCGTTGAGGACCAGCGCCGGGTCCCGCTTCTCACCCCAGAACCGCGCGAAATGCGCGCGAATCGCGTCCTTGCCCACCGCGCGGCCGAACTGTCCGTCGTAGTGCTCGCCGACGCCTTCCCAGACGGCGTCTTCGGCGTACAGCTCGAGGATCAGATCGATGCGGTGGTCGTCGTCGGCGACGCCGTACTCCGGACACGGCGTGTCGCAGAGGAACATGTAGCGGGCCTGGACGCGGCGGATCTCGGCCTCGGCCTCCAGTTTCTCGACGCGGTGCCGCAGGTCGGCGAGTTCGTCGTTCATCGGTGGGTCCTCACGGGTGCGGTTTCGGGAAGGGCCAGCAGGCAGACGACGGTCAGCGCCATCCCGCCGGCGAGGTAGTAGCCGACCGACGTCGAGGTGCCGGTCCATTCGATGAGCCGGTTCGCCATCGACGGCGCGAGGCCGCCGCCGAGCACCGCGCCGATCTGGTACGCCAGCCCGGCGCCGGACTGCCGTTGTTCTGGCGTGAACAGTTCCGTCAGGTAGGTGATCAGCGGGCCGAACAGGAATCCGGTGAGGGCGAACCCACCGGCGATGGCGAGCGTCCACGCGGTCAACGTGCCGGCGCGCGCGATCGGGAAGAGCGCGAACATGTACGCCAGCACCGCGACGGAGGCCGCGAGCATCACGGGTTTGCGGCCCAGCCGGTCGGAGAGCCGCGCACCGAGCAAGACCGTCACCGCGTGGAGCGCGAGGGCGGGCAACGTGCACCACAGCACGTCCTGGATGTCCAGGCCGAGGCCCTTCGGCGCGGGGCCGGCGGCGTAGGAGAGCATGAACCCGGCCAGGACGAACATGACCCCGTTGAGCCCGGTGTTCGCGCCGGCCGCGAGCAGCAGCCTGCCCCAGTTGTCGCGGATGACGTTCCAGATCGGCAGCTTGACGATCTTCTCGTCCAGTTTGCTGGCCGCGAGTTCGTGGAACACCGGCGATTCCTCGAGGGCACGCCGCGCCCAGACCCCGATGGCCAGCACGACCGCGCCCGCGATGAACGGGACCCGCCAGCCCCAGCTGGTGATGACCCCTGGCGGCAAGTAGAAGATCAGCACGAAGGCGAGGTTCGCGAGCAGCGCGCCGAGCGGTGAACCCAAGGCGACGAAGGCGCCGAACGCCGCCCGGCGTGACGGCGGCGCGTGCTCGACGGCGAGTACCGACGCCCCGCCCAGCTCACCGCCTCGGGAGAAACCGTGCACCAGGCGCAACAGGACGAGCAGGAACGGCGCCGCCACACCGAGGGTGGCGTAGCCGGGCAACAGTCCCATCAGGACGGTGGCCGCGCCCATGAGGTAGAAGGTGATGAGCATGGCGCGGCGGCGGCCGTAGCGGTCGCCCACCCAGCCCATCACGATCGCCCCGAGCGGCGCGACGACGTAGCCGATCGTGTAGGTCGCAAGGCTCATGAACGAGGCGAACCAGGGATCGGTGTCGCCGGAGAAGAACACCTTGGGGAAGACCAGCGCGGAGGCGACCGTGTAGATGGAGAAGTCGAAGAACTCCAGCGATGTCCCGGCGCCCGCGCCGATCGCGAGCCGCCGGGTCTGGGTCGAGGTGGTCCTGGATGGAGCGGTGGATGCTGTCATGCGCGCTCTTCCTTGAACGGTGACGGGACGGTCGACGTTGCGCCCCTCCCCGGCAACGTTCGTCCCAACGTAGGAAGCGCCGGGTGCCGCGCCTAGTGGAGGAACCCGTTGCCCGGCTGAAGGATTTCCCTACGATGGACCCGACATGAAGGAGGTCGGCGCGTGAGCGCGATCAACGATCTGCCCGCCACCGTCCAGGCCGGGCTGCTGGCCTCCGGCGAGTTGTCGGCGAGGGAACTGCTCGACGCCACGCTCGATCGCGTGGCGAAGCTGAACCCGGTGGTGAACGCCGTCGTCAGTATCGACGGGGAGAGTGCGCGGGCCGCCGCCGCGGCGGCCGACGAAGCGCGGGCTGCCGGACGGTCGCTTGGGCCACTGCACGGGCTTCCGCTCGCCGTGAAGGATCTCCACGCGACCGCCGGGATGCGCACCACCTTCGGCTCGCCCGCGTTCGAGGACAACGTTCCCGACGCCGACGAACTCGTCGTCGCCCGGATGCGCGCCGCGGGCGCGATCGTCTTCGGCAAGACGAACGTTCCCGAGTTCGGCGCGGGATCGCACACCTTCAACCCGGTGTTCGGCCTGACCCGCAATCCCTACGCGCCGGACCGTTCGGCCGGCGGTTCGAGCGGGGGAGCCGCCGCCGCGCTCGCGGCCGGGATGACTTCGCTGGCCGATGGCAGCGACATGGGCGGCTCGTTGCGGAATCCCGCCTCGTTCTGCAACGTCGTCGGCCACCGCCCGAGTCCCGGCCGGGTCCCGACGTGGCCGGCGAGGGACGCCTGGTTCACCCTTGGTGTCCAAGGCCCGATGGGACGCACGGTCGCCGACACGGCCCTGCTGCTGTCCGTGCAGGCAGGCCCGGACGATCGTGCGCCGTTGTCGCTGGCCGAACCCGGCAGCGTGTTCACCGCCGGATTGCCGACCCGGCTGGACGGACTGCGCATCGCGGTCTCGCCCGATCTCGGCGGCCGGGTGCCCGTCGACGCCGAGGTCGCGGCGATCGTGGAAGACCAGGTGGACGTGCTGCGCGGCCTCGGCGCGGAGGTCGTCTCCGGCTGCCTGGACCTGACCGGGGCCGAGGAGGTATTCCAGACCTTCCGCGCCTTGAACTACGCGCAGGCCGTCGGTGACCTCGTCGACGCCGAACCGGACAAGGTCAAACAGGCCATCAGGTGGAATGTCGCGAAAGGACGCGCGCTGACCGGCGAGGACGTCGCCAGGGCCATGCGGCTGCGCACCGAACTCTTCCACCGCGTCCGCGCCTATTTCACCGAAGTGGACGCCGTCGTTCTCCCTGCGAGCCAGGTGCTTCCCTTCGACGCGGAGCTCGAGTACCCGAAGACCGTGGGCGGGACCGAAGTCGAGGACTACCTGCACTGGATGCGGGCGGCTTATCTGATCTCGGCCACCGAATGCCCGGCCACCGCCGTGCCGGCGGGTTTCACCGGCGACGGGCTGCCGGTCGGGATCCAGGTGGTCACGCCGCACCACGCCGACCTTCGCGCGCTCGGAATCGCGCACGCACTGGAGAAGGCGAACGGTCACACCGCTCGCAGGCCGGGGATCTCGATGGGCTGACCGCCCCATGGTGGTGCCAGCGCTACCACGAGTCTTCCCTCACGCGGGATCGATCCGGGCCCTCGCCGGCCGTAGGTTCAGGCGAGAGAGATCATTACCGCTAAAGGGGAAACGATGAATTCAGGGGGCGCGTGCGCCTTGACACTGGAATCCGTGAGCAAGGTCTACGGATCCGGTGACGGCGCGGTCACGGCTTTGAACGGGGTGACCGTCGAAGTGCGCCGGGGCACGTTCACCGCGGTGATGGGACCATCGGGCTCGGGCAAGAGCACCTTCCTGCACTGCGCGGCCGGGCTGGACAAGCCGAGCTCGGGCCGGGTGCTGCTGGGCGACACGGAACTGAGCAGGCTGCGCGAGAAAGCGCTCACCGAGCTGCGGAGGACGCGCATCGGGTTCGTCTTCCAAGCCTACAACCTGCTGCCGTCGCTGAACGTGCTGCAGAACATCACCCTGCCGCTGCGGCTGGCTGGGAAGAAGCCGGATCCGCAGTGGCTGCGCGAAATCGTCGAGGGCGTCGGGATCGCGAAGCGGCTCGAACACCGCCCGTCGGAACTCTCCGGTGGCCAGCAGCAGCGGGTCGCGATCGCCCGCGCGCTGATCACCCGGCCGGAGGTCGTCCTCGCCGACGAACCGACCGGGGCGTTGGACACGCGTACCGCGAAACAGGTTCTCGATCTGCTTCGCTCCATTGTGGACAGTATGGGGCAGACGGTGCTGATGGTCACGCACGACCCGGTCGCGGCGTCGGCCGCGCATGGCGTGCTGTTCCTCGCCGACGGCAAGCTGGCGGGCCATCTTCCGCACCCGACGCCGGAACGTGTCGCGGAGCGCATGACGCACCTCGGGGAGTGGTGACGGCATGTGGGATTTGGCCTGGCAGACGACGAAAACCCGCTTGAGCGGTTTCGTCGGCGCGTTCGTCGCGATCCTCTGTGGGACGGCGCTGGTCGCCGGTTGCGGCATCCTGATGGAATCCGGTCTGCGCGCGGGTGTCCCGACGCAGCGGTACGCCGACGCGGCGGTCGTCGTCGGCGGTCAGCAGACGGTCGACCCGCCCGGGGCCGGCGCGCTCGAAAGCCAGCAGGTGGCCGAGCAGGCTTCGGTTCCGGTGACGCTCACCGGCGCGATCTCCGCGGTGCCCGGGGTCCGCGGCGTGGTCGCCGAGCAGAGTTTCCCGGCCACCGTGGTGACCGCCGACGGCCGGGCGCTGAACGGACCGGAAGGCGGCCAGTCGCTCGGGCACAACTGGGACGCCGCCGTGCTGGCGCCGTTCTCGCTGCGTGACGGCCGCGCGCCCGCCGGTGCCGACGAGGTGGTCCTGGACGCGGACCTGGCGTCGCGGGGCGGGGTGTCGGTCGGGCAGCGGGTGAAGATCGCCGTCCGGTCGGCTCCGGTGGAGTTCCGGGTCTCCGGGATCGCCACTCCGAAGACGGGCGACGGCCTCGCCCGCCAGTCCGTGCTGTTCTTCTCGCCGGAGAAGGCCGCCGAACTCGCCGGGACACCCGGACAGGCGCACGCGATCGGCGTGCTGGCGGATCCGGGTGTCACGCCGGGCGACCTCGCCGAGAAGATCGGCGCCGCGGTCGGTACCGCCAAGGTGACGGTGACGACCGGGGTCGAGCGCAGCACCGTCGAATTCCTCGACGTGAGCCAGACCCGGATGCTGCTGATGGCGTTGGCGGGCTCGTTCGGCGGTTTCGCGCTCCTCGTCGCGGTGTTCGTCGTGGCCAGCACGCTGGCGCTGGTCATCAACCAGCGACGCCGGGAGTTCGCGTTGCTGCGGGCGATCGCGGCGACTCCCCAGCAGATCCGCAAGCTCATCGGCGCCGAGACGATGATCGTCGCGGCGGTCGCCGGAGTGCTGGGCAGCGGCCTTGGGGTGGCGGTGGGTTTCGGGCTGAGGAACGCGTTCGGGGCCATCGGGGTGATCCCGCCCGACTTCGAACTGGCGATCAGCCCGATCCCGCTCGTCGCCGCGCTGGCGCTGGGCCTGGGCACGGCGCGGTTGGCCGCCTGGTCGGCTTCGCGGCGCCCGTCGTCGATCCGCCCGGTGGAGGCGCTGGGCGAGGCCGCGGTGGAACGGCGTGAACTCGGGCGTGTGCGCGTCATCATCGGCTGCGCGCTGGTGGTGGCCGGTCTCGGCGGAGCGATGGTCCCGACCTTCCTCCGCGGTGAGGCGGGGCTCGCGGCTTCGGGAAGTTCGTCGCTGGTCATCGTGATCGGGCTGGCCGTGCTCGGCCCGAAGGTGGTCGCCGTCATGACGCGGCTGATCGCGCCGGTGCTCAACCGGACGTCGCGGATCAGCGGCTACCTGGCCGCCGCGAACAGCCAGGCCAACTCGCGACGGCTGGCGGCCGCGGTGACGCCGGTGATGCTGGCGGTCTCGTTCGCGCTGACGATGTTCTACAGCCAGACGTCGGCGGCCGCCGCACGCCAGGAGGAGACCGTCGAATCGACCACGGCGGACTACGTCCTCGCCAGTGGGGCGGGCGGGTTGTCGCCGGAAGTCGCCGAGGCGGCCCGGCGTGTCCCCGGTGTCGTCGCCGCGACCCCGGTCGTGCGGACCGAGGTGATCAACACGGTGCAGGAGCAGGACAACCTGCACGTCGAGCGGTACGCGGCGCAGGGACTGGACGGGGCGCAGGTCCGCGGAAACCTCGACCTGGGCGTCGTTTCCGGCAAAATCGCCGACCTGACCGGGAACACCGTGGCGATGAGCGAATCGGAAGCGGGCTGGTACGAGAAGAAGATCGGCGACGACGTCGAGTTCTACTTCGGTGACGGCGCCCCGGCGAAGCTGCGGCTGGTCGCCACCTACACCCGCGACCAGGCTTTCGGCCGGTACGTGCTGCCTGCCGATCTCGCGAGGGCGCACACCGGCGACCGGATGGACGATGCGGTGCTGGTGCGGCAGCGGCCCGACGCGGATTCCGCCACCGTGACCGCCGCGCTGAACGAGCTCGCGGTCCGCTATCCGGGGCTGGCCGTGACGCCGGGATCGGCGGTGGCCGCGCCCGAGGGTGGTCAGCAGCAGGCCCAGTTCTACGTGAACCTGGTCGCGGTCGGCGTGATCCTCGGCTATGTAGTGATCTCGGTGGCGAACACGCTGGTGATGAGCACGGCGCAGCGCTCGCGGGAGTTCGCGCTGCTGCGCCTGATCGGCACCACGAAACGTCAAGTCGTGCGGATGATGCGCTTCGAAGCACTGGCGACCGTCGGCGTCGCGGCCCTGCTGGGCACCGTGGTGGCGGGGATCCCGCTGATGCTGCTGAACCTCGGCCTGCGCGGCACACCGCTGCCGTCCGGCACGATCTCCGTGTTCGGCGGTGTCATCGCCGGGGCGATCCTGCTCGGGCTGGTCTCGCTCGGCCTCGCCACCCGCGTGGCGCTGCGGTCGAAGCCGATCGAGGCGATCGGTCTCCGCGAGTAGCCGGGCGATAGAGGGCCCGGATCCCGAAGGCCGCGAGCAGACCGAGGACGGCCAGCCCGAACGGGCGCAGCGTGACCGTCCACGGCCACGCTGCGCCGTCCAGCGCGAGATGGTCCGTCCGGTACTCCAAGGTCCTGGCCGTCCATCGCGTGGTCGCGGTGTCCGTGGTGCGCACCAGGTCTTCGAGTACGGCGTCGAACGGGAATCCGGGCCCGGCGTGCAGGTACACCGGTGAGAGCGCGGAGTACCGATCGGCGGCGTGGCTCGCGGCGGCGTCCGCGCCGGGCACGACGAGCCGGTCTCCCGGCACCGGCTTGCCGCGTGGGGCGAAGGTCAGTCCGTGCCGGGACCGGATCGGCGTGCCGTCGAGACCGACGGCCGTCGTCTCGACCGCCAGCGACTGGCCGTAGGTGTCGAACACCGCGGCGAGTTCGAGTTCCCGGATCCCGGACGTCAGCAGGATTCCCAGCTTCTGCTTGTCCCAGCGGAAGGCGGTGTTGAACCCGACGACGGTGTCCGCCGCTTCGAAGGTGTTCTGCGTCATCGGCGGGCTGGAGCCGGGGGAGTAGTGGGTCCAGCCGACGGCTTCGGCCGCCTTCCGCGCGGCTTCGGTGCCGGCGAACCGCTCGGCGATTCGGAGTGCCCCGTCGATTCCGGAGAGGATCCCCGCCGTGGTCACGATGGTGCCGTCGTCGACGTAGCGCGTGCCGCGAATCCAGTCCACGGCGGGGAATTCGTCGTCGAAGCCGCCGATGCGGATCCAGTGCGCGGTGGCCTTCCGGCCGTCGAGGAGCCCGGCCGAAGCGAGGACGCCCGAGCCGTTACAGACGCTCATGAGCAGCGAGCCCCGTGCCGACTGCCGCTTCAGCCAGTCGGTCACCGGCCGCGTGGTCGGCTCGCCGAGGTCCGGCAACGCGGGGACCACCACGACGTCCGGGGCGGTGGACGCGAGCAGCCTGTCGAGATCGGCGAAACCCAGGTCCGGGACCAGATCGAGCCCGCCGGTCAACGTGACCGGACGGGCCTCCGGCGCGACGGTGTAGACGTTGAACGCGCCGGTCGCCGCCAGGACCTCGTAGGGCGCGAGCGCGTCGGAGACGACGGCACCTTCGTTCCCGACGACGACCACCGCGGTCGGTTTGGCGGGATCGTGCGGCCGGGGGACCGGCCGCGGCGCGATCCCGTCGGTTCTCTGCGTGTAGCGGTTCTCGAAGCTGGCGCTGAGCGTGACAGCGCCGAGTGTGACCGGCAGGGCCAGCGCGGCGACGGTGAACGCCAGCACGGTCAGCGTGACACGGACGAAGGATCGCATGGTCAGGCTCCGTATTCGGCGCGGCGGCGGAGCATGGCGGCGAGCATCGCGGGCACCATCAGCACGTGCCCAGCCGTCATCAAGGTCGATCCCGAGATCAGGCCGGTCCAGAAGAAGGGCAGGAACAGCAGATAGGGCACGTACATCGCGGCCGACATCTCCGCGATCGAAGCCCAGCCGTGGCGCCGGATCCGCATCCACAGCGCCATGCCGAGCGACATGTTCGTCGCCATCACCAGCGCGTTCGCGGTCACGTTTGCGGCGAGGCCGGGCCACAGGAACGACCAGACCGGTTCGAGGACGATCATCCCGGCCACCATCGAGAGCAGCATTTCCACTGCGTGGCGGGTGAAGTGCAGGACGGCTTGTTTGCGGGTCTTCTGTTCTGTCGTGTGGTTCATTTCCGGCTCCCTCGGTCGATGCGGACGGGAGCAATGTTCGGCCGCGGCGGGGCACGAGAGCAGGTGCCGGAAGTCATGTGCGAGGTCATGTGACCGGTGTTCAGAACAGGCCGAGTTCCTTCGCGCGCAGCGCGGCCTGGGTCCGGTCCCGCACCTGAAGCTTGGACAGGACACTCGTCACGAGGTTCTTCACCGTGCCCTCGGCGAGAAACAGCGTCTTGGCGATCTCGCGGTTGCTGCGGCCGTCCGCCAGGAGCCGGACGACTTCCAGTTCCCGTTCCGAAAGCGGTGTCGCCGACGGCCGGGGTGTCTCGGCGGGCAGCCGGGCCACCCGCGCGACGAGTTTCGCCGCGACGGAGGGCTGCAGCACCGATTCGCCCCGTTCGGCCGCGACCAGCGCTTCGACCAGCCGAGTCGACGAGACGTCCTTGAGCAGATAGCCGACGGCGCCCGCGCGCAACGCGGCGAACACGTCCTCGTCGTCGTCGAACGTGGTCAGCGCCAGGACGCGCACGCCGGGTTGCTCGGCCCGAAGCCGTGCGGTGGCCGCGATTCCGTCCAGTACGGGCATCCGCAGATCCATCAGCGCGACGTCGGGGCGGAGTTCGGCGCAGAGCCGCACGGCCTCCTCGCCGTTCGCCGCCTCACCGACGACGTCGATCTCCGGCTGGACTTCCAGCAGGGTCGCCAGCGCCTCGCGGAACAACGCCTGATCGTCGACGATCAGCACGCGCACACTCATCCCGGCACCTCCACGGTGAGCGTCAAGCCCTGCCCTTCGGCGGAGTCGACCGAGACCCGGCCACCGAGCCCGGCGACCCGCTCGCGAAGGCCGATCAGACCGAAACCCTTGTCCGGCGGGGAATCCGCGGCGATCCCGAGACCGTCGTCGCGGACCTCGAGGCGTACTCGATCGGTGACGGCGTAGTCGAGCACCACGGTCGCGGCCTTGGCCCGCGCGTGCTTGCGCACGTTGGTCAAGCCCTCCTGAGCCGCTCGGAACAGCGACTCCTCGACGTCGGCGCGGGTGTCCCTCGCGGTGCCCTTGACTTCGAACGCGGTCGGCACACCCGCCGCGGAAGCCTCGTCCGTCAGCGTCCGCAACGCGTCCGTGAGCGGTTCGGAGCGCGGCTCACGCAACGCCGACACCGACCGGCGGACCTCCGCCAGCGCCTCGCGCGACTGATCCTGCGCCTTGGCGAGCATCCCGTCGGCGCGCTCCGTGTCTCCGGTGCCGATGACGGCGCGGGCGGCCTGCAACATCATCTGGACGACCGTGAGGTGGTGGCCGAGCCCGTCATGGATGTCGCGCGCGAGCCGGTTGCGTTCCTGGATCGTCGCGAGCTGTTCGGCTTGCGCGGCGTGGTCGCGAAGACGTTCGTGCGCCTCGGCCAGCTCCTCCCGCGCCCGTTTCTCCCGGACGACCAGCTCGGTCACCACGGCGGCGAAGATCATGACCGCCAGCGTCCCGAGCCCCTCCCGGAGCCCGTCCAGCGGTGCCATCGGCAGGTGGATGAGCGGGATGACGACAGCGACCCCGAACGCCACCGGCAGCGGCAGCAGCAACACGGTGTGGCAGACGAGGACCACGAGCAGCAGGACGGCCCCGATGGCGGCGCCCGAAAGCGAGAACAGCGTGAAGCCGAGCGGTAGCTGAACGCAGACGTACGCGATCGCCCACGCGCGTCCGTGCTTCTGCACCCAGGGGAAGCCGGCGATCGCGATCGCCGCGTAGACCAGCCCGGCGAGGAGCGTCGGCAGCACGAGCGTCTCGTATTTGGCCGAGCCGAGCGGCAACGTCACGTACGCGACGAGGGTCAGTACGGCCAGGGCCCGGTTCACGGACACACCATGCCACGACTCCCGCGTTTAGTCCTCTGAATGCGGGAGTCAGGCGATCGTGCTGTTCCGGATCTCCAGGGAGAACGGCGTCTGGACGTCTTCCGGTTCGAGGTCGCTCCCGCCCGCGATACGCCGCCGCAACAGATCGACGGCGGCCCGCGCGATCGCCGCCTTGTCCGGCGCGATCGTCGTCAGGGACGGCAGGCTGTACGCGCTCTCCTCGTTGTTGTCGAAGCCGACGATCGCCATGTCCGACGGCACTTGGACGCCGCGTTCGGCCGCGGCGCGAAGGGCGCCGATGGCGAGAAGGTCGTTGAAGCAGAAGACCGCGTCGGGCGGTTCCGGCAGCGCGAGGAGATGCGCCATCGCTTCGGCGCCGTTGGCGCGGTGGTAACGCAGGGCGGGCAGGACCAGTTCCGGGATGGGCACGAGCCCCGCCTCGTCGAGCGCGGAGTGGTAACCCTCCAGCCGCTGCGCGGCCGTGTGGCGCTGCGGATGCGCGCCGATCGCGGCGATCCGGCGGCGGCCGAGCGAGATCAGGTGCCGCACCGCGATCCGGGCGGCCTGGACGTTGTCGATGCCCACGTGGTCTATCGGGACGTCGACGACGTGCTCGCCGAGCATCACCAACGGGACACCCGGCGCCAGATCCTCAAAGTCGTTGGTGTGCAACGCTTCCGGGCTGATGATCGCGCCGTCGATCAGATGCGGGCCCAGCGCGGACAGCGCGTTGCGCTCGCGTTCCCTGGTACCGAGGGTCTGTTCGATGAGGACGTTCCACTCGTGCTCTTGCGCCGCCTGCAGCACCAGGCCCGCCAGCTCGCCGAAGTACGGGATGCTCAGTTCGGGCAGCATCAGCCCGAGGAACCCGGTGCGCCCGCGGCGGAGGTTGCGGGCACCGAGATTGGGCCGGTATCCGGTCGAGGCCAGCGCCTCCTCGACGCGTTTGCGGTTCTCCGGCTTGACGAAGTCGTAGCCGTTGACCACGTTCGACACGGTCTTGACCGAGACGCCCGCAAGCTTGGCGACGTCCTTGAGCGTGGCCACCCTCGCTCCCCTCCGCAGTGCTCCGGTACAGATCCGGCACAGCCTAGCCGCGCGAACGGCGGATTTACAACGTTGTACCAACGATGTAAATCTGGCATCGTCCCTATGAGTGACATGGGTCACCGCAGACCCGTGTGCTCGACTTCCCCGAGGAGCGATCGATGTCCCTGCCCATCCGCCGCACCCTGCTCCTGGTGACCGGCCTCGCGCTCGCGCTGACGGCCTGCACCAGCCGTGAGACCCAGCAATCCGCCCCGTCGGGGGCGGGGCCGGCCGCTTCGGCGGCGCCGAACCAGGCCGCCGGGCCGGGGTGCGCCCGCGAGAAGACCGGCTACCCGCAGGTGGACGTGAAGAACGCGGTCATCGGCTTCTCCCAGTCGGAGAAGGAGGCGAACCCGTTCCGGATCGCCGAGACACAGTCCATCAAGGACGAAGCCAAGAAGCTCGGTGTCCCGGACGGCAAACTTCTGGTCACCAACGCGCAGAGCGATCTCAACAAGCAGGTCAGCGACATCAAGTCGTTGCTGGACCGGGGTGCGCAGCTGCTCATCGTGGCCCCGCTGAACTCCGACGGCCTGCAGCCGGCCCTCGACGCGGCGAAGGCGAAGAAGGTCCCGGTCATCACGATCGACCGCAAGGTGACTTCGCAGCCGTGCGCCGACTACCTGACCTTCATCGGCTCGAACTTCGTCGAGCAGGGCAAGCGCGCGGCGCAGGAGATGGTGAAGGCCACCGGCGGCACCGGCAAGGTCGCGATCCTGCTCGGCGCGTCCGGCAACAACGTGACCACCGACCGCACCAAGGGTTTCAAGGACGAGATCGCCGCGACCACGGGCATCCAGATCGTCGCCGAGCAGACCGGTGAGTTCGACCGGTCCAAGGGCCAGGCGGTCATGGAGCAGCTCATCCAGAGCAACCCCGAGATCACCGCCGTCTACGCCGAGAACGACGAGATGGGCATCGGCGCCGTCACCGCACTGAAGGCCGCGGGCAAGACGCCGGGCAAGGACGTCAAGATCGTCTCGATCGACGGCACCCGCAACGCCGTCCAGCTCATCGCCGACGGCAGCTACAACGCGGTGATCGAGTCCAACCCGCGCTTCGGGCCGCTCGCCTTCTCGACGCTGCAGGACTTCGCCGCCGGCAAGGAGATCCCGCCGACCGTGGTGATCTCCGACGACCAGTACGACTCGGCGAACGCGGCGCAGAAGCTCGGGAACGCGTACTGACGATGGAACCGGTTCTCGAGGTCGAAGGCGTGACGAAGACGTTCGCCGGGGTGCGCGCGCTCGACGACGTGTCGTTCGCGCTGCGGCCGGGCGAGGTGCACGCGCTGGTGGGCGAGAACGGCGCCGGCAAGTCGACGCTGATCAAGGTGCTCACCGGCGTGCACAAGCCGGATTCCGGCACGATCCACGCGCGGGGCGCGATCTCCACGATCTATCAGGAGGTCAATCTCATCCCGCTGATGAGCGTGGCGAGCAACGTGTACCTCGGCCGCGAGCCGAGGAAGCGGTTCGGGTTGGTCGACTGGGCACGGATGAACTCCGACGCGGCGGCCCTGCTGAAGGACTACGGCATCGACACCGACGTCCGCCGTCCACTCGGGACACTCAGTGTCGGCGCGCAGCAGATGGTCGCGCTGGCCCGCGCGGTGTCGGTCGACGCCGACGTCGTGATCATGGACGAGCCGACGTCCTCTTTGGAGCCGCGTGAGGTCGAGACGCTGTTCGAGGTCATCGGCAGGCTGCACGAACGCGGGATCGCGATCGTGTACGTCAGCCACCGGATGGAGGAGCTGTACCGGATCTGCGAACGGGTGACGGTGCTGCGGGACGGCAAGCGGGTCCACACCGGACCGCTCGCCGACCTGCCGCGGCTGGAACTGGTGTCGATGATGCTCGGCCGCAGCGTCGGCGACATCCGCTCGCACGGCGCGACGGCCTTCGAGGGCGACCACGAGGCCGGCGGGGAACCGGTGCTGCGCGCGGAAAGCCTCACCAGCGGCAACCGATTGAGCGGTGTCTCGGTCGAGATCAAACCCGGCGAGATCGTCGGCCTCGCGGGGTTGCTCGGCTCGGGCCGCACCGAGACCGCGCGGGCGATCGTCGGCGACCTGCCGTTGTCCGGTGGCATCGTCCTCGTCGGAGGAAGCCGTGTCCCGCAAGGGAATGTGGCGGCCGCGATGCGCGCGGGGGTCAGCATGCTCGCCGAGGACCGCAAGACCGAGGGGATCATCCCGCATCTTTCGGTACGGGAGAACATCGTGCTCGCCGCGTTGCCGAAGCTGTCCCGCTTCGGCCTGGTGAGCCGTGCCCGGCAGGACAGGATCGTCGACACGTTCGTGAAACGCCTGCGGATCAAGGTGTCCAGCCCCGATCAGAAGGTCGCCGAACTCTCCGGCGGTAATCAGCAGAAGGTGCTCCTGGCCCGCTGGCTCTGCACCGAACCGAAAGTGCTGCTGCTCGACGAGCCGACCCGGGGCATCGACGTCGGCGCGAAGGCGGAGGTGCAGGCGCTGATCGACGAACTCGCCAAGGAAGGGCTCGCCGTCCTGCTGATCTCCTCGGAGATGGAGGAACTCCTCGACGGCGCCGACCGGTTGATCGTGCTCAAGGACGGAGCGGTGGTCGGGGAACTCGCGGGGGAGCGGCTCACCCAGGACCACGTGCTGGCCGCGATCGCTTCGGGCGGCGCGGAATGACCAGCACCCAGCAGAGAACAGAGGATCCGGGAAGCACCATGACGGACACGGCGAAAACGGTGGACCGGACCCGGGTGGCACGGTGGCTGCAGGAGTACGGCGTGTACGTCGCCGTCGTCGCGCTCGTGCTGTTCAACATCGCGTTCACGGCGAACTTCCTGACCGTCGGCAACTTCCGCACCCAGCTCATCCAGGCCGCGCCGGTCCTCGTGGTCGCGCTCGGGATGGCGCTGGTGATCGGCACCGAGGGCGTCGACCTGTCGGTGGGCGCGGTGATGGCGTTGTCGGCCGCGCTCGTCCCGCTCTACCTCGGCGCCGGAACCCTGCCGGCGGTGGCGGTCGCGCTCGCCGCCGGGCTGGCCGCCGGGACGCTGAACGGCGTCCTGGTGGCGAAGGTCGGGATCCAGCCGATCGTGGCGACACTCGCCTTGCTCGTCGGCGGGCGGGGGCTCGCGCTGGTCCTCGCCGACGGTCAGCTGATCCAGCTGCACGACCCGGGATTCCTCGCGCTCGGCAACGGCGACGTGCTCGGGATCCCGGTGAGCGTGCTCATCGCGGCCGTACTGGCCGTACTGATGGCGGCGCTGGTCGGGAAGACGGCGTTCGGCAGGCGGCTGGTCGCGATCGGCGGCAACCGGCGGGCCAGCGTGCTCGCCGGGCTGCCGGTCGACCGCGTCCTCATCGGCGTCTACGCGATCTGCGGGGTGCTCGCGGCGCTGGCCGGGGTGCTCTCGACAGCGCGGCTCGGGGCGGGCGACCCCGCGGACGCCGGGTTGCTGATGGAACTGTCCGCGATCACCGCGGTCGTGGTCGGCGGCACCCCGCTGACCGGCGGCCGCGTCCGCATCCTCGGCACGGTGATGGGTGTCCTGCTCATGCAGCTCGTCCGCGCCACGCTCATCAAGCACAACCTGCCGGATTCGACCGCGCAGATGATCCAGGCCGCGATCATCGTCGGCGCGGTCTACGTCGCACGGGAACGGAGCAGCCGATGACCGCGGCGCCCACGATGGCCGCCCAGGACTCCACGCGGCGCGAGCTGATGACCGGAGTGCTGCAGAAACAGGGCGCGGCGATCGCGCTGGTGCTGATGGTCGCCGTCGCGTGGCTGCTGTTCCCGCGCTTCGGCAGCCTGGACAACCTGCGCGACATCGCGTTGCAGAGCTCGTTCCTCGCGATCATCGCGCTCGGGATGACGTTCGTGATCATCACCGGCGGGATCGACCTGTCCGTGGGCTCGGTCTACGCGCTCGGCGGGGTCCTCGCCGCCTACGGATCGCAATGGGGCTTCCTCGTCGCGCTGCTGCTGCCCTTGGCGGTATGCGGGCTGATCGGCCTGATCAACGGGCTGCTCGTCGCGAAGACCGGGATGGCGCCGTTCATCGTCACGCTCGCGTCGCTGCTGTTCGCCCGCGGGCTCCTGCTTGCGATCACCACCGAGGGCGCGACGACGTACAAGATCCCGGAGGGCGAGGCGTTCGTCGAACTCGGGCGCGGCACGATGTTCGGCTTCGGCTATCCGGTGTTCATCGCGGCGGCGCTGTGCCTGGTCGGCGGGCTCCTGCTGCGGCGGACGCGGTTCGGGCAAGCGGTGTTCGCGACCGGCGGCTCGGAGCAGTCCGCGAAGCTGATGGGACTGCCCGTGGTCCGCACCAAGGTCACCGTCTACGTGATGAGCGGTGTCCTTTCCGGGCTCGCGGGCGCGCTGACCGCGGCCTATCTGCAGTCCGGTGTCACGGTGATCGGCGTCGGCCTCGAACTGGACGCCATCTCCGTCGTCGTCATCGGCGGCACCCTGCTGACCGGCGGGATGGGCACGATTCTCGGAACGGTCATCGGCGTGGGCATCCGAACGGTCATCCAGAACGTCATCAACCAGATAGGAACTCTCGACAGCAACTACCAGTCGGTGGTCAGCGGTGCGTTCCTGCTGGTGGTCGTTGTTCTGCAGCGGTCGCTGGCCCGCACGACCGCCCGGAGATAGGGAGATCGCATGCACCGAAGAACCGCGCGCGCCCTGAGCGTCGTGGCCGGTCTGCTGGCCGCCGCGACGACACTCGTTCCCGTCGCCCAAGCCGCTCCCGTACCGCTCCCGACCCCATGGACGGACCAGGTCTCACCGTCGAACGCGCTGCCCGAGTACCCGCGCCCGCAACTGGTGCGCTCGGAATGGCTCAACCTCAACGGAACCTGGGGGTTCACCGGCGCGCCGAACCTGAATTCGCCGCCGATCGGCAGGCCGCTGAGCGAGAACGTCCTCGTGCCTTACCCGATCGAGTCGATGCTTTCGGGGATCAAACGGCATGAGGACAACATGTTCTATCGCCGGACGTTCACCGTTCCGTCCACTTGGGACGGTCGACGGGTGAAGCTCAACTTCGGTGCCGTCACCTGGGAGACCAAGGTCTGGGTCAACGGGACTTCGATCGGGAGCCACACCGGCGGTTTCGACGCGTTCTCGTTCGACATCACCCCGGCGCTCAAGGCGGGGGAGAACGAGATCGTCGTCGGCGTCGCGTCGCCGGTCGACGGCAGCCGGTACCCGGTGGGGAAGCAGCGCAAGACGCCCGACGGCATCTTCTACACGGCGGCTTCGGGGATCTGGCAGACCGTCTGGCTGGAACCGGTCCGGGCCGAGCACATCACGCGGCTCGACACGACTCCCGACGTCCCGGGCGGCGCGCTCGACCTCGTGGTCCAGGGCACGGCGGGGCAGCAGGCGACCGCGGAAGTGCTGTCAGGCGGCCAAGTGGTCGGCACCGCCACCGGTGCCGTCGGGTCCCATCTGCGGGTCCCGGTGCCGAACGCGCGGCTGTGGTCGCCCGACGATCCGTTCCTCTACGACCTGCGCGTGCGGCTGCCGGGAGGCGACGTCGTCACCGGATACTTCGGCATGCGCTCGCTGGGCAAGGCGATGGTCGGCGGCGTGATGCGGCCGCTGCTCAACGGCAAGTTCGTCTTCCAGCTGGGCACACTGGACCAGGGATACTGGCCGGACGGCATCTACACGGCGCCGACCGACGAAGCACTGCGGTTCGACCTCGAACGCCAGAAGGCGCTGGGCTTCAACATGGTCCGCAAGCACATCAAGGTCGAACCGGCGCGGTGGTTCTATCACGCCGACAAACTGGGGCTGATGGTCTGGCAGGACATGCCCGCCCTCGACTCGATCGACGAAGTCCCGAACGGGCACGCGAACTACGAGTCCGAACTGCGGCGGATGATCGAGCAGCACAAGGGCATCACCTCGATCGTGCAGTGGGTGCCGTTCAACGAAGGCTGGGGCGAGTACGAGGCCGGGCGCATCGTGGACCTGGTCCGTTCGATCGACGACACGCGGCTGATCAACCACAACTCGGGGTCGAATTGCTGCGTGTCCGATCCGGATCCGGGCAACGGCGACGTGATCGACGACCACGCGTACCAGGTCTCCACCGGCACCAGGCAACCCGACGCGCGCCGGATCGCCGTGCTGGGGGAGTACGGCGGTCTTGGCAGGCAGGTCGTCGGGCACGAATGGGAACCGGGCAAGGGTTTCGCGTACGGTGCGCTGTACCCGGACGAGACGTCGCTGACGAACCGGTACGTCGAGATCACCAAGCAGGTCGGGCGGTTCGTGCACGGCCGCGGGCTTTCCGCGTCCGTCTACACCGAACCGTACGACGTCGAGAACGAGGTCAACGGCTTCTACACCTACGACCGCCGTGTGCTGAAGATGACCGAGGCGCGGGTGCGCGAGATCAACCAAAAGGTGCTCGCCATCGCGAAGGGCACCGAGGTCGGCCGAGGCGAACTCATATCGCTACGGGTCACGACAGCCGGGTACACGGATCGCTATCTGCGGCACCAGGACGACTTCGTCCGGACCGATGTCCTGGGTGAGGGCAGCGCGGACCTCGCCAAGAAGGACGCGACATTCTGGGCCCGGCAAGGACTGGCGGACGCGTCATGCCTGTCGTTCGAGTCGCGGAACTACCCCGGGCATTTCCTGCGGCACGCGTCGTCGCGGATCCGCAAGGACGCGAACGACGGTTCGGCGTTGTTCGCCGGGGACGCGACCTTCTGCGCGCGGGAAGGCGCCGGCGGAACGGCGCTGGAGTCGTTCAACCAGCCCGGGGCCTTCATCCGCCACTACGCCGCGACCGTCTATCTCGCGCGCAGCGGCGGGCCGAACCCGTGGGACACGCCGTCGAGCTTCGCAGCGGACACGACCTGGGCGGCGTCGGTCCCGCTCTGGCGCAGCGGCGCCGACCTGCCGCTGGACCAGGCGCGCTCGTTCAAGGTGACCACGCCCGGCTTCACGGACCGCTTCCTGCGGCACCGTGACGGCCTCGCGCGGACGGACGTCGTGAACGCCGGGAGCGCGGCGTTGCTGAAGGCGGACGCGACGTTCGTCGTGCGGCGGGGGCTCGCGGATCCGTCGTGCTACTCGCTGGAGGCGCGGAACTATCCGGGCCAGTTCCTGCGGCACGCGGACTTCCGGGTGCGGCTGGGCGGTAACGACAACACGGATCTGTTCCGGAAGGACGCGACGTTCTGTGCCCAGCCCGGTGCCGGTGGCGTGCGGTTCGCGTCGGTCAACGAACTCGGCACGAACATGCGGCACTACGCCGAGGAGGTCTACGTCGCCACCAGCGGCGGCGGCCACCCGTTCGACAACCCGGTCTCGTACGACCAGGACGTCACGTGGGCGGTCGCCGGAGCTTGGGCTCCGTAGTGGGGCTCGTCGCCGGCGAGTCTGCCGGGTTCCCAATGTCGCATTGGAGACGCTCAGTGTCCCCGATGCGACATTGGGGACGCCGGATCATCAGCCGCAGCTGACCACGGCGTAGGCACCGGAACTGCTGTTCTCCGCGACGGTTGTGCCGTCACCCCTGCTGATGCGGCAGGTGATGGTGCCGCCGCCCGCGTTCTGTGCGTTCATGTTGATGCCCAGAGCCGAATCGTCGGACTCGATGGTCTTGGACCACTTCTTGCCTTTGACGTTCGTTTCCTGGGAGATGTTGAAACCGGGTTTCAGATAGGTGACTGACGAGATCCCCGATCCGGTGGTGGTCACGCTATAGGTGATCTTCCGGGCCTTGCTCGCCTCTTCTTCGTCAGCTTTTCGCTGCGCGATCGCGACTTCGGAAGACTTCCGTTCCGCCTCGGACGAGCGGCTGGCCGACTCGGCGAACGAGCGTGAAACGGACTCACGGGCGGCTTCGGCCGCAGAGCTGACCGACGCCGCGACAGCGGGATCCGTAGTGGTCACGACCGGTGCGGTGGTCAGGGTCGAACCGCTGATCGCCGTGCGACCGGGATTGTCGGTCTTTCCGCCGTTGGCGATCGCCACGATCAAGAGGACGGCGACGATCACGCCCGTGATCCAAGGCCATTTCCTCCGCTTCTTCGAAGGTTTCGGGGCAGGCGGCATCGTCGACGGAAAACTCATGGGAGTCGCTCGTTTCGTTCTCAGCGCCCCCCGTGGACGCCCTCGTTTCCCGAGTCGGGCTGTTCCCGGCCTCTGTTACCTCGAGCACCGAAAACAGGCCGAAAGACCCTAAGGGGCTGTGCGCTCAAGTGGCGCGAAGAACGTCACCCCGGCCCTGGGACCTTCGTTCGATACTCCCGGTAACCTTGCCCCCATGACCGGCCCGGATACCCCCGCCTCCTTCAAACTCGCGTACGTCCCCGGCGTGACGCCCTCGAAGTGGGTCCGGATCTGGGACGAGCGGTCGCCCGACGTCCCGCTCGAGCTCGTCCAGACGACCGCCGCCGACGCGGCCGCGCTGGTCCGCGAGCGCGAAGTGGATGCCGTCCTGCTGAGGCTCCCGATCGATCGTGAGGGCCTGCACGCGATCCCGCTCTACACCGAGACGACGGTCGTGGTCGTGCCGAAGGACCACCTGGTCGCCGCCGCGGACGAGGTCTCCGTCGACGACATCGCCGACGACGTCGTGCTGCATCCGCTCGACGACACGCTGGACTGGGAGCGGCCGCCCGGGAAACCCGCGCTGGAGCGCCCCGTCACCACGGCGGACGCCATCGAGCTGGTCGCCGCCGGTGTCGGGCTCCTGGTCGTCCCGCAGTCGCTCGCGCGGCTGCACCACCGGCGCGACCTGACCTACCGGCCGATCGCCGGCACGCCCGAATCCGGGGTCGCGCTGTCCTGGCCGGACGAAGAGACCTCCGACCTGATGGAACAGTTCATCGGGATCGTCCGCGGCCGGACGGTCAACAGCACCCGCGGACGCCAGCAGGCCCCGGAAAAGCAAGCGCCGGAGAAGAAGGCACCGGCGAAGAGCAAGCGTCCCCAGCCCGGCGGCCGGAAGCCGCAGCCTGGGAAGCGCGGGGCTCCCCAGGGCGGGGCGAAACGCGGCAAGCCCCGTCGTCGCGGTTAGCTCTCGCTGCGGGCGGCCTTGAGGCGCGCCTCCTCCTTGCGGACCTCGGCGTGGGTCTCGCGCTCCCGCTTCAGCCAATCCGGGGCGGCGGTCTTGATCTCTTCGATCTGCTCCGTGGTGAGGGCTTCGGTGATCCCGCCGCGCGCCAGGCCGCTGATGGAGATGCCCAGCTTCGCCGCGATGACCGGACGCGGGTGCGGCCCGTTCCGGCGAAGCTCCCGCAGCCACTCGGGCGGTTCGGCCTGCAGCTCGTTCAGCTCGTCGCGGGAGACGACACCCTCCTGGAACTCCGCCGGGGTGGCCTCCAGGTACACACCCAGCTTCTTCGCCGCTGTCGCGGGCTTCATCGTTTGAGGGGTCTTGTGCGACGTCATTGCCTCAGGGTAACGCCCTGTGATCAGGCGCCCTTCTCGGGCAGTGTGACGATGCCGAGCCCGGCGAGCACTCCGAGCAAAGCGACCGCGGCGAGGACGGTCCAGGCGATCGGATGCCCGAGGTTGAGCGTCCAGTAGGTCCCGACCCGCCGATGTACCAAGAGCGCGGGGTCGTTCCGGTTCAGGTAGACCATTCCGGCGGCGTGCCAGTAGCGGTCGTCGTCGCGTTGTTCGTACCTGGTCTCCGGTTCGTCGCCGGTGGGGGACAACCGGTGCCCGGCGTCGCCCGCCCGGACGGAGAAGACGATCCACGCGATGAAGGCGGCGGCGAGTGGCAGGTAGGCCACGATCGTCGTCGGCACCGTCGTCTCGACGACCTCCCAGAGCTGGAGCGAAACGACGAGCATCGTCGCGTTGACACAGCCCGCGGAGATCAGCAGCAGGCTGAGCACCCCGTGCAGATACTCCCGGTACCGCGAAGCCGACGCTGACGGCTGTGCGGCGTCGATCTCGGGCCGGGCCCGTGAGATCGCGATGGTCAGGGGCGGGATCAGCACGACGACCAGGAGCTGCGTGAGGACCGTCGAGAAGTTCGTCGTGTCCTCGGACAGGCCGATGATCGCCGTGACGACGGCCAGCAGCACCGACGGTGTCAGCAGGATCCACTGTGGACGGACCGGGTCGGCGCGCAGCGAGGTGTCGGCGGTGACCGCCTGCCGGGTCCCGGAGTACCAGCTTTCCTTGCGTTTCGCGGCGGCGATCGCACGACTGGCCATGCCGCCGAGCAGTGAATAGACCACGACGAGACCGACAAGGACGACCTCGGGTGCGAGCCCGTCGATGAGGACGACGGCGAAGGCGACGACCGCGCCTGCCGCGATTCCCCGGTTGTAGTGACGGCGCGCGAGGACGATGACGGCCTCTCCGGTGCGCCGGGACGGCACCCGGACGCCGAAGGGGAGGGTCGGCCGCGCCAGGGCGGGTGCCGAGGCGAAGGTGGCCGCGGTGAACGCGACGAGGGCCAGATTCAGCCAGAGCGGTCCGTTCATCGCCGGGCGCTCACCGCGAAGGAGTCCAGCACCGACTCGCACCGGCTCGTCACGTCGCGCGGGCCCAGGCCCAGAGCGACGGCTTCGGCGAGCAAGGTGCGCAGCCGTTCCTGCCATTCGTCCGCGTAGCCGTCGTCCGCCGGACCGGATGACGCGTCCCGGCGGACGACCGCGCCGGTCTTGCGGTTGATCCGGATGAAGCCCTGCGTCCGCAGCAGGTCATAGGCCTTGTTGACGGTGTGGAAGTTGATCCCGAGATCGGCGCCGAGCTGCCGGGTGGAGGGCAGGGCGCTGCCCTCGGTCAGCACGCCGTCGGCGACGGCCTCGACGATCCGGTCGCGGATCTGCTGGTAGATCGGAACCTCGCTGTCGAGGTCGAGAGTCAGCAACACCCGGCAAGGATATCTGCTATACACTTGCTATAACAACTACATCAGCTGGCTATGGAGGGAAGGCGGTCACGATGGCGACGATGGACATCACCGATGGCGGAGTGCGGGTGAGGTTCTCGGGCTGGGAGCGGCTGGCCGTGTGGCGCGACGAAGTCGTCGTGCCGCGGGAGGCGATCAAGGTCGTCGAGCGCGTCGAAGCACCCCTGCGACGGACGCGCGGAGGCCGGGCCGGGGCGCTGATCAGTGGAGTGCTGAAGGTGGGCTACTGGGGGCTGGGTACCGGGACGCGTCAACTGGTTTCGGCGCGCAGGGGTGTGCCGGGGCTGTGGATCGAAATCGATCGCGGGGTCTCGGGGCTCCCGTTCGACGAGGTTCTCGTGAGTGTGCCGAACGCGGCGGAACTCGCCGCCGCGCTCGCGCCGAGCAACGTCTAGAGGTAGTCGAAGAACCGGTCCCACCACGACGGTGGCCGATCCGGCGGATAGAGGGCGTCGAATCCGCTGATCCCGGTGTACTTGGTCCACAGGGGGTGTTCGGAGACGGGCAGGTAGCCGAGTGCTTCCAGCTCGTCCTCGACCCGTCTTCGGACTGGCGCGGGGAAGAACTCCCGTTCCTCGTCTTCGTCGTAGCTACCCGGATTCCCGAGTGTCACCGCGACGAGACCGCCGAAGTTGCTGACCGTGACGGTCACGTGGTCCAGTGCGGCCGTCGCGTTCGCCGGGATCACGATCCTGCCGAGGTGGCTGGCGTCCTGGACGTGGCGGTCGACTTCGCAGGAGCAGTCGAATCGCCGGTCGAGCCGTTCGGCCAGCCGCTCGAATCGTGCCCGCGCGGCCGGCCCGTCGAAGTCGTGCGGCACCTCCCAGTGGCCGGGTTCGTCCAGCTCTCGCAGTAGTGCCCAGGTCTGCTGTTCGTCGAGGGGCATCGTCGCCTCCCGGCCTCGGGTGGTCTAGTCCACTTATCGGATTGACCTTAGTCAGCCGAGTCCCGCCCGGACAATGGTGGGACGAATTCCGGTCCGAAAATCTTTGTGGGGTAGCGCTGGCACCACCCGGTATTCGGGAGCCTGCACTGCTGATCTTCACGCCCGTTTCGGCCAAAGTCGTCGGTGTCGATCTCATCGGACAAGGAGTGCGGATGACGGTACGCAAGGGTGTTGTGGTCCTGACGGTGGCGGGCCTGATGGGCACCGCGTGGACGACGGCGGCGGACGCGGCCCCGGCCAAGGGAGCGGAGCTGCGGCAGAGCCTCGACTCGTTGGTGCGTCAGGAGAAGTTCCCGGCCGCGCTGGCCTACGTGACCGACGGGAGGCGTGCGACGTCACTGGTCGCCGGGTCGTCGCGGATCGATCGCCAGGTCCCGGTCCCGCGTGACGGCGTGGTGCGGGCGGGCAGCAACACCAAGACGTTCACGGCGGTCGTGGTCCTGCAACTGGTGGCCGAGGGCAAGGTGGAGCTGGACGCGCCGATCGAGAAGTACCTGCCAGGGCTCGTGCGCGGGGAAGGCATCGACGCCACCAAGATCACCATCCGGCACCTCCTCCAGCACACCAGCGGGCTGCCGGACTACGCCAAGTACCTCGGGCTGGACGACTTCGAACAAGTCCAGCACCGGTACATCCCGAACCACGAACTGCTCGCCACCGCCTTGAGCCATCCGGCGAACTTCGCGCCCGGCACCAAGTGGGAGTACAGCAATACCGGCTACCTGCTGGCGGGCATGGTGATCGAGAAGGTGACCGGCCGTCCGATCCAGGAGCAGATCACCGAACGCGTGATCAAGAAGGCGGGCTTGAAGAACACCTACTGGCCGGGCGTCGGTGACCAGACCATCCGGGGACGGCACCCGCACGGGTACGCCATCGGCAATGCCGCGACCGGCAAGGTGATCGACGCGACCGAACTGGATCCGTCCTGGGGCGGTGCCGCCGGCCAGCTGATCTCGACGCCTAGTGACCTCGGCGAGGTGTTCCGGGTGCTGCTCGGTGGCAAGCTGCTGCCCGCCGCGCAGCTGGCCGAGATGCGGAAGACGGTCGACGCGCCCCTGTTCCCGGGGACGAAGTACGGCCTCGGCCTGATGAGCAACCCGCTCAGCTGCGGCGGCGTGTACTGGGGGCACGGCGGGGACATCCACGGATTCGAAACCCGCGGTGGGGCCACGGAAGACGGCCGCACCGTCGGGCTCGCGGTGACCGCGCTGCCGGGGACGTTCGGCGACTTCGGGAAAGCCTCCAAGGCGGTCATGGCCACTGTGGACACCGCGTTCTGCAAGTAAGGAGGGAACCGCCCGGGCGTGCGGGGGCTACAGCTTCCCGATCGCCGTCCGGAATCCCTCCAGCGCCGCGCGATAGAAACGCGGGCCGTACGACACCCGTGCCACACCGAGCTCGCGCAGTGTGGCCAGGTCCAGCTCGTCGCCGACGTTCCCGTTCACCGGGCACGCGAGTTCGGTGACCAGCACGGCAAGGTCGTCCCGACGCCGGACCCCGATCGGATAGACGCAGTCGGCGCCGGCCTCCCGATAGAGCCTGCCCCGCCGGACGGCTTCGGCGACTCTGTCCGGCTCCGGGATCCCACGGTCACCCAGGAACGTGTCGACCCGGGCGTTGACGACGATCGGGACTCCGGCGGCGGTCGCGACCGAGCGGATCTCCGCGATCCGCTCGGCATGCCGGCCCGCGTCGGCCAGCCCGCCGGAGCGGTGATCGGTGTCCTCCAGGTTGCAGCCGACGGCTCCCGTTTCCAGCAGGCGTTCCACGAATTCCCGCGGCGCCAGGCCGTAGCCTGCTTCCGCGTCCACGGTGACCGGCACCGAGACCACGCGGGCGATCCGCGCCGCCGCCGCGAACATTTCCTGCCACGGCGCGCCTTCGCCGTCGGGGTAGCCGAGCATCGCCGAGACCGCGGCACTGGCCGTGGCGATCGCGGGGAAACCCGCCTCCTCGACGATCTCGGCGCTCGCCGCGTCCCAGACGTTCGGCAGCACGAGCATTTCCCCGCTGTGCAGGCTTCGGAGTGTTTCGGCTCGCGTCTTCGGGTCGGTCATCGGTTTCCTCCTCGATCGGTACTGGACAGAACGCTCGGCATGCCCAGGGCGACGAGCATGCCGGTGAAGGCGAAGGCGACGACGGTGGCCATCGCCGCCGTGAAGCCACTGCCGAACTCCTCGGGTGACAGATGGCTTCCGGCACCGGCGAAGACGGCGACCACCACCGCCACCCCGAAGACTCCGCCGAAGATCCGCAGTGTCATGAACGCGCCGGACGCCTGGCCGATCTCGGAAGGCCGGACCGCTCCGACGGCCGAGCGTTGTGCGGCGGGCATGGCCGACGTGATGCCGGCGAGGGGCGCGCAGATCATCAGGGTCGCGGTCCACGGCATCATCCGCAGTCCCGCCTCGAACGGCCCGAGACCTTGCGCGGTCTGGAAGTACTGGGGCAGAAAGAACAACGTGCCGTACAGCGAGGCGAAGACGCAGAAGTTCGCCGCGTTGGCCGTGGAAAAGGCTCTCAGCCGGAAGAACCGCATCGGCAGCATCGGCGCTTCGCTCCGGCGTTCGCCGCCGCCCTGGTGGAACCGGTTTCCCGGACCGGTGCTCTCGTCGACGCGCCGAAGCGTCAGCAGGACCGCGGCCACGCCGACCGGCAGGTTGAGCCAGAAGATCCATTGCCACGCCAGCCCTTCGGCGATGACGCCGCCGATGAACGGGCCGCTGAAGGTCGCCAGTCCGGTGAGCCCCAGATAGAGCCCCATCGCCTTGCCCCGCCGTTCGGGCGGGAAGATCGCGCTGATCAGGGTGAGCGACAGCGGCAACACCATCGCGGCGCCGGCGCCCTGCACGGCCCGCGCGACGATCAGCGTGCCGATGTCCCCGGACACCGCGCAGGCAACCGAGGCGACGGTGAACACCGTGAGGCCGGTGACGAACATCCGGCGGCGGCCGAACCGGTCACCGAGTGCCGCCCCGGTGAGCAGCAGGACGGCGAAACTGAGGTTGTAGGCGTTGACGATCCATTCGAGCTGCTCGATCGACGCGGACAGATCCCGGCGGACCGTGCCCAGCGCCGTCGTCACGACCTGGCTGTCCAGCGCCATCATGAACGACGCCAGTGAGGCGAGGCCCAGGACCCACGCCTGTTTGGGGGGCAAGATTTCTCCTTGGTGGGAAGTGTTTTCGGGCATGACGAGGCACACGCCCGCCGGGCGTGGCCAGGGAAGAGCGGCGGTCAGCCGCGCAGTGAGCGGGGCAGACCGAAGGTCGTGAGCAGTGAGTTGTCGAGGAACCGGGTCACCGCGGTGACCCGGTCGCCCGCGAGTTCCAGCACGAGCACTCCGTGCGCGTGGCTGATCGGTGTCCTCGGATCGCGCAGGTAGCAGCCGAAGGCGGGCTGGCCATTGGCGCGGGTCGGGATCAGCGAATACCGGCGGCCATCGCTGAGCGCGACGGTGGCCAGGAAGTGCCCGACGGCCTCCGGGCCCTGGTATTCGAGAGGAAGCGGGGGCATGGTCAGCCAGGCGTCGTCGGTCAGAAGCGCGACGATGGCCTCGACATCGCCGTTCTCGAAGGCACGGGTGAACTCGTCGACGACCCGGCGTTCCCGCGGGGAATCGGGCAGGGGAGCGGTCTCCCGTCGGCTGGGCGGCATCTCCTTGGCCAGTGCCGAACGCGCCCGGTGCAGCGCGCTGGTCACGACGTTCTCGGTGGTGTCGAGGATCCCCGCCACCTCGGCGGCGCGGAACCCGAGGACATCCCGCAGGACCAGCACGGCCCGCTGCCGGGGAGGCAATTGCTGAAGCGCCGCCAGGAACGCGAGTGAGATCGACTCCCTGGCCTCGTAACGCGCCTCCGGGCCGGGTACCCGATCGGCGATCTCGTCGAGCAGCAGGTCCGGATACGGCTCCAGCCAGCTGGGTTCCGGGCGGCGGCGCGTCGGCTCTGGCAACGGGACCTCCGGTCGGTGGGCCGCTTGGTCGTACGGGCGGCGGCCGCCCGCCCGCAGCGCGTTGAGGCAGCGGTTGGTCGCGATCCGGTACAGCCAGGTCCGGACGGACGCGCGTTCCTCGTACGCGCCGATCCCGCGCCACGCGGCCAGCAACGTCTCCTGCACCAGATCCTCGGCGTCCTGCACCGAGCCCAGGATGCGGTAGCAGTGCACCTGCAGTTCGCGGCGATACGGCGCGACGAGGTCACGGAACGCCTCGCCGTCACCGGTCTTCGCCAGGGCCAGCAGTTCGTCCACCCGCATACCGGGTTCCCTCCTCTTGTGGTGTCTCTCGAAGGGATGGACACCGCCGCCGCCGGAAACTGGTCGGTCGTCGACCAGTTTCCTCCGAGCTCGCGGAGTACGGCGCCTGGTCCGCCCGGTGGTGACCGAGAAGCAGCAAGTCGCTCGCGGCCGGGCGATGGTTCCAGCACATGGCTCGGCTTCCGGGACTCGAACGAACGCTCACGGCCGCCGTTACGGGCAAGTCGGCGGCATTGTGACGAACCTGAAGCGCGGGGTCGAGATCCGGTGCCGGTGACTTTTTGGCACGACTTGGTACGGCTCGGCGGAGGCGTGTCGCGTCGAGGGACCGGGCGCCGTCCGGCCCCTCGGTGTCGGAAGGTTCATGGGTTGGCCTATGTCCTGAGGTGCATGGTGTTGCGCCTCGGTGTCCCGGTCGGGTCGAGGTAGGCGGGTGGGGTGAATTCGGGGAGTCCGTCTTGGGCGATCTGGACTTTCCATTCACTGCGGTGGATGAGCCTGTGGTGCCGGGTACATAACAGCACGAGATTGTCGATCTTCGTTTCGCCGTGATGCCGCCAAAAAACAATGTGGTGGGCGGTGCAGCGGGGTACGGGCATGTCGCAGCCGGGGAAGGCGCAGCCGCCGTCGCGGATGGTCAACGCGTACTTCTGTGCCAGCGACACGGTCCGTTTGGATCGGCCGATGTCCAACGGTTCGCCCGCGGTGCCGAGAACACCGGGCCGCACGCGGGCGTCGCAGGCAAGGATCCTCGCGTCGGTGGCGCTGATCGGCCCCACCAGGTCCAGGTGTGCTTCGCCGATGTCGCTGATGAGGTCGTCGTAGGACATGGTGATGAGGATGTGCGTGGCCTCGCCCGCCTGGCCGGGAAGGTTCCGGCTGGTGGTCTTCAACCGCACGTAGTCGGTGAAAGCATCCCCGAAGCGTTCATCCTGAGTGCGGGAGTCCCGGATGCCGTCGATGGCCTTGTGCGGTTTGGCCATCGGGTCGAGGTCGGACTTCAACCGGGCGTAGGTTTCCAGGTCGAGCCTCGCTTTGAGACCCAGGGTGCCGTCGCGGTGTTTGACGAACCGCAGCTCCGGCCGGGTCTCTTTCGGGTCGTCGTTGCGGGGTTCTTTGCCGTCGGGGTCGAGTTTGTCGAGCAGGCGGCGTCCGGCGCGGGCGATCTGCTTCGGCCCCGCATGACGGGCCAGCTCGACGAGGATTTTCTCCCCGCCCCGCGCCTTCTCGTCCGGCACGGTCGACGGAATCCGCGCGAGCGTCTTGATGATCGCGTCGATCTGTGACCCGCCGATCGCACCCTCCGCCGCGGCCACAGCCGTCAACGGCGCCAAGGGTGGTTCGGGGTCCCCGCCGAGGGACGGACCAGGATGCAGGGCCAGCACGCGGTCGGCGCGGGCACTGGCCTCCTTATCCGAGACCAGGAAGTCCTCGAGAATCAGCCCGGTCAACGTCGAATGCCCCGAACATCCACGCACGCCGCGGGAATTGATTTCCGCGAGGATCGCGTTCTGTTCCGCATCCAGTTGGCGTTTCAGGACTTCGAGTTCCTGTTTACGGGCGTGCAGCGTGGCCGTGTCGACGCGCCACCACTCGGTGCGTGTCGTCGGGGAGGTGTTGTCGCTGGCCACGGAATCAACGCTACGCCCTGTCGAACACCTGTGCTATAGCATATTCAGACTACATCGCACTCCGCTAATGCATAAATATTCGACGGTCTCGAACTCGTAAAGTGACGTTCAATCGCTCGGCAACCGTACGAAACCGCGATAACGTCATCATCGGTGAGCAGCGTGAGCGCGCCGTTTTCCCAGGCGCCGGCCGCGTACTGTTTGTCGGTGGTCCGGCAGGTGCCGGAGGACAGTGCGCCCGACTCGACCACAGATTCCCTGGCTCGCACGTCCAGCCTGCGCACGAGCTGCCGGTGGTGCCCCACTCGACCCTCACGAACTTGCCGTTCTCATAGATCTCGCCGGAGATGCGGCCACCGTGTAAGGCATCCACGTAGGCGGACGAAGTAGGCGCCTCGGCGCGGACGAGGATCCGGTCCTGCCCGTCGATGCCCACCTGAACTCGCGGAAAACCGGTTCCCGGTCCACATCGGAGTCGCTACACTCGCCACGAAATCACCCCGGCGAGGAAGGACAGGACAGTGCGTCATCACCACGCCGTCGTCGTCCCCTCGGCTCGCTACGAGGTGATCCTGGTGTCTCCGCGCACCCGGTGCCGGCCGCGCGGCTAGCACCGGCTCGCTGACGAACGCCTGACTTTTTCGCGCCTTCTTTCTGTTGCCCCGCAACGGTGAGAGGTGCCTGTCCGCGTTCGCCGAATCGCGCAGCCCGAGCTACGGAGATCACTTTCGAAAGGCCGCGCCATGCGCACCGTCCCCCTGTCCGCCGTCCGCAACCTGGGCATCCTCGCCCATGTCGACGCCGGCAAGACCACCCTCACCGAACGGATCCTGTACGTCACCGGCACCACCTACAAACGAGGTGAGGTCCACGACGGCACGACCGTGACCGACTTCGATTCCCAGGAGCGCGACCGTGGCATCACCATCTTCGCCGCCGCGGTCAGCTGTTCGTGGGACGGCCATCTCGTCAACCTGATCGACACCCCTGGCCACGTCGACTTCTCCGACGAGGTCGAGCGGTCGCTCCGGGTCCTCGACGGCGCGATCGCGGTGTTCGACGGCGTCGCCGGGGTCGAACCGCAGAGCGAATCGGTGTGGCGCCAAGCAGATCGGCACGGCGTGCCGCGGATCGCGTTCGTCAACAAACTCGATCGCGCGGGCGCCGACCTGGACGCGGCCGTGACGTCCATCCGGGAGCGGCTGCATCCGCGTCCACTGGTGGTCCAGCTGCCGATCGGGACGGAAGACGGGTTCGTCGGCGTCGTAGACCTGCTGCGGATGCGGGCACTCGTCTGGACGGATGGCGCCGAGGCCCCGGAGGAAGGACCGGTTCCGGAGTCCCTTGTGGACGAAGCGAACCGGCGCCGCCGCCAGCTCGACGAGGCTGTGGCGGAAGCCCATCCGGCCGCGCTGGAGGAGTTCTGCGCGTCGTCGGCGGTGTCGACGGCGACGCTGGTCTCGGCGCTGCGCGAGCTGACCCGGACCGGTGAAGGCGTCGTGGTGCTGTGCGGCTCGGCCTATCGCAACCGCGGGGTGGAGCCGTTGCTGGAAGCCGTGGTGGCGTATTTGCCCGCGCCGTCGGATGTTCCGCCGGTCCGGGGCGAATACGAAGGCAAAGCTCAGGAACGCACCGCCGATCCGTCGGCGCCGTTCGCGGCACTGGTGTTCAAGGTGACCTCGACCGCCACCGGGCGGTTGACGTTCCTGCGGGTGTATTCGGGCACGATCCGGACTTCGGAGGCGGTGATGGACGTGGGCAGCGGGCGCGTCGAGCGCGCCGGCCGCATCCTGCGGGTCCAGGCGGACCGGCACACCAGGGTGGACAGCGCCGTCGCGGGCGACATCGTCGCGGTGATCGGGCTCAAGACGGTCCGTCCTGGCGCGACGCTGTGCACGCCGTCGGAGCCGCTCCTGCTCGAGCCGCCGGTCGCGGCCGATTCGGTCGTGTCGGTCGCCGTCGAGGCACGGACGGGATCCGGCACGGAGCGGCTGATGTCGGCACTGGCGCGGCTGGTCGAGGAGGATCCGTCGCTGGTCGTCCGGACCGATCGAGAGACCGGTCAGACCCTGCTGTCGGGGATGGGTGAACTGCACCTGGAGGTGGCGGTGGAGAAGATCCGGCGCGACCACGGGCTGGACGTCGGTGTCGGACGGCCTCGCGTCGCCTACCGCGAGACCGTCGCGCGCGGTGTGTCCGGGTTCGTCTACCGGCACGTCAAACAGGACGGCGGTGCCGGGCAGTTCGCCCAGGTCGTCATCGACACGGAACCTTGGGAGGAAGGGGAATTCGAGTTCCGGTCCACTGTGGTCGGTGGCGGGGTGCCACGGGAATACGTCCGCGCTGTTGAAGCCGGATGCCGTGACGCGCTGGCGGAAGGCCCGCTCGGCGGGAATCCGGTGACCGGTGTCCGGGTCACGCTGACCGACGGCGCCACCCACTCGAAGGACTCGTCGGAGATGGCGTTCCGGACGGCGGGGCGGCTGGCGCTCCGAGAGGCGTTGCGCGCCGGTGCGATGACACTGCTGGAGCCGATCGCCGAAGTGACCGTCACGGTGCCCGAAAGCGCCGTCGGCGTAGTGCTCGGCGACCTCGCCGCCCGGCGTGGCCGGGTGCTGGGGTCGGCGGTGCGCGCGGGAACGACCGTGGTCACCGCGACCGTGCCGCTGGCCGAACTGTTCGGCTACGCGACGCGACTGCGCAGCCGGACCCAGGGCCGGGGCACGTTCACCGCCCGGCCGACCGGCCATGCTCCCGCGCCGGAGGGGCAGCCGGTCAAGTGAACCGACGATGGCCCGCCCACGACACTGTGGGCGGGCCATCGCCCGAACCGCTGTCACCCGGCGATCGGGCGCCGGGCGGCAGCCGTCTTCACCCGGTCACACCGACGGCCACGGCGGACGGCAGTTCTGCCGCGGCAGCGCGTGCGATCCGTTGGTGTACACGCCGTCCGCGATCGTGTCCTCCATGATCGAGCGGTGATCGGTGGGCCGGGCCCACTGGTAGCAAAGGTGCTGGGCGAAGTACCCGCCAGGCGCCTCGATGGTGTCGAAGTGGCAGACACCGTCGGTTTCGATGCAGTAGCGGATGAACGGGATACCGCCGAAGTCGGTGCGGCCGGGCCCGAACGACACGTAGCCGCCGAACGGCGACGGCGCCCCGGTACCCGCCGGGAGCACCGCGCTGATCCCGCGTCCAGGCGGGCCGACGGGCTGCATCGGGTCGGCGAAGATCTTCGCCCGGAACCGCGACTTGTCCACGGCCAGTTTCCCGTCGGCGATGTCGTTCAGCACCAGGTTCGCGACGAGTGCGCCCTGTGAGTAGCCGACGACGGTGAACTCCGCCCCCGGATTCTCGTCGAAAGAGCTCTGGACGACACGGCGAGCCTCTTCGTGCCCGCGAGCGACGCTCTGGTCCATCGGCGTCTGGTCGCAGTTGGGCGCTCCGGCGGCCCCGGCCGGGTAGTGGACCACCTTCTTGATCCCGCCCCGCAACCAGGCGTCGTTGTAGACGGTCGCGGCCCCGTCGCAGGTGCCGCCGACGAGGATGTAGTAGCGCGCTTGCTCGACCGTCGCGGCCTGGGCCGACGGCGCCATGACACTGATCAGGCCGGTGGCCAACGCGGCCGCCGCCAGGACCCCCCTGAGTTTCTTCACATTCATCGTCCTTTCGTTCGACTACGGTGCGTGGTCGAACGCTAGGGACGAGTCATGAAATTTTGATGAAACCCCCTTCGGACGTCAGCGGTGGGACAGGACGTTGACCACGTGGCCGCTCGGATCGCGGACGAAGAACCGCCGGACGCCCCACGCCTCGTCGGTCAGCTCGTGCACGATCTCCGCGCCGGCGGCCTTGGCGGCCGCGTACCTCGCGTCGACGTCGTCGACCTCGATGGAAGCCACCGGCACGACGGGCGCCGTCTCGTCATGGGTCATGAGGCTCAGCTGGACCTCCGGCCGCTCCGGATCGGCCAGTGTCACGATCCAGCCGAGGTCCATCACCACCTTGAAGCCGAGTACCTGTACGTAGAAACTCTTCGCCTCCTCCAGCGTCCGGGTTTCGAGATCGGTGACCACTCTCCTGATCGACATGTGCGGATCCTGGCACAGGGGTCCGACGGTTTCGGGGGAGCAGGAGCGGTGTCGCGAGCATGAGCGCTCCGGCGATGCCGACCGCGGCACGCGGGCCGGTGAACGCGGCGAGCAGGCCCCACAGCGCGGTCAGGGAAGCGGTGGTGAGCTTTCCGGCGATCGACCAGGCCGACAGCGTGCGGGCCGCGCGGTCGAGGGGCACCTGCTCGAGCCTGCTGGTGGCGAGCACCGGATTGAACACGCCGATGCAGGTGATCAGGCAGAATTCGACGACGATGACCAGGATCAGCCCGGGAACCCCGGGTTGGATGAAGACCAGCCCGACGGGCCAGCAGACCCGCAGCCACCCGGCGACGAACAGGACCCGGTCCCGGCCGTACCGGGCGACGGCGGGCCGGGAGAGCCTCGCTCCGATCAACCCGCCGAGGCAGGGCACGGCGAAGGCGACCGCGTACTCCCATGGAGCGAAGCCAAGCTGCCCGAGCATCAAGACGGCCATCAGCGGGGCAGTCGCCATGATCAACCCGTTGACCACGATCGTGTTGACGAACAGAGGGCGCAGCAACGGGTGAGTGAGGATGAACCGCCAGCCTTCCCGCAGTTCACGCCCGGTCAGCCGAGGACCTTCCGGTTTCGCGGGTGGCGGCGGTTCCGCACCGCCGACCGCACGGATCCCGATCGCCGAGAGCAGATAGCTGACCGCGTCGGCGGCGATCGTGATCACCGGCCCGAAGAGGCCGACGGCGAAACCGCCCAGCGGCGGCCCGAGCACGGTCGCCGTCCAGGTCGTCGATTCGAACCGGGCGTTCGCGACCAGCAGATCCTCGGCCGGCAGCAGGGTTTTCAGGAACGCCCCGCTCGCGGCAAGGAACGTGATGTCGGCCGCGGCGACGACGACCGACACCGCGAGAAGCTGGCCGAAGCCGAGCAGCCCGAGCGCGTACGCCGCCGGGACGGTCAGGAGTGCCACGCAACGGACGAGGTCCATCGCGATCATCACGGGCCGTTTGCGACGGAACTCGACCCAGGGGCCGAGCGGCAGCGCGACCACGGCGCCGACGACGAGGCCGGCGGCCGCCAGTAGCGAGACCTCGGTGGTACCCGCGCCCAGCGCCACGATGGCGATCAGGCTGAACGCGTCGAACGCGAACCTCGTCCCGAACGCGCTCGCCGCGTACGCCGCCCAAAGCCACCCGAATCGTCGCCCCAGCGACCGCCCGCCCATTCGCGAGATCAAAGCAAGCCGGAGCCCCGAAGTCGAACAACGGGTCGTTGCCGGGTCACAACCGCGAGTTGTGCGACCCGCTCAGAGCTCCCCGAGCGCGGTGACCGGCGATTCGACACAGTCGGCGACGAACCGCAGGAACCCGCCGGCGGTCCCGCCGTCACACACCCGGTGGTCGAACGCCAGCGTCAGCTCGCAGATCTTCCTGGCCACCAGTTCGCCGTCGACCACCCAGGCGCGGTCGATGATCCGGCCGATGCCGAGGATCGCCGCCTCCGGATGGTTGATGATCGCGGCTGAGCCGTCGACCCCGAACACCCCGTAGTTGTTGACCGTGAACGTCCCGCCGGTGAGGCCCGCCGGGCCGAGCTTTCCTTCCCTCGCGCGCGTGGTCTGTTCGCCGATCGCCGCCGAGAGCTCCCTTGTGGACAGTGAGCCCGCGTCGCGGACCACCGGCACGACGAGACCACGGTCGGTCTGCGCGGCGAAACCGAGGTTGATGTCCCGGAGTTGGACGATCTCGTCGCCTTCGACGCGAGAGTTCAGCTCGGAGAATTTCCGCAGGCCCGCGACCGCGAACCGGGCGATGAGGCCGAGAAGGCTGACCGGGCGATCCGGTGCCGACGCGTTGAGCGACTTCCGCGCGGCGACGAGCCCGGTCGCGTCGACGTCGACCCACACCGTCGCCTCGGGGATCTGACGCCGCGAGGTGGTCAGCTTGTCCGCGACCGCCTTGCGGACCCCCGTCAGCGGGATCCGTGTCTCGCCGTCTCGCTGCTCGGGGACGGCGAGCGCCGCCTCGACGTCGGCGCGCCGGATGATGCCGCCCGGGCCGCTGCCGGTCAGCTTCGTCAGGTCGATCTGGTTGTCGGCCGCCATCTTGCGGACGAAGGGTGAGATCACGCCCGGCGCTTTGGAGGGTTTGCCCGGGGTGGCGACGACGGTGCGCGTCCGACGGCGCCTCGTCGTGGTGGTCGTGCCGTAGCCAATGAGGACGTTGCCGCTGCCTTCGCTCGCGGTCGTCACGCCGGGTTCGGCGAACCCGGGTCCGATGGTGAGCAGGGGAGCGCCGACCGGCAGCGACTGGCCGGGCTCACCGTGGAGGCGGGTGACGACGCCGGCGAACGGCACCGGCACCTCGACGGCGGCCTTCGCGGTCTCGACTTCGACGACGGGCTGGTCGACGCCGACGGTGTCGCCCTCCGCGACGAGCCAGGTGACGATGGTGCCTTCGGTCAGGCCCTCGCCGAGGTCGGGGAGCAGGAAATCAGGCACCGGCCACCACCGGTTCGTCGTTCCACTGCAGCCGGGCGACGGTGTCGAGGATCCGGTCGACGTCCGGAAGCTGATGGCGCTCCAGTTTCGGCGGCGGGTAAGGGATGTCGAGCCCGGTCACGCGCAGGACGGGCGCGTGCAGCTGATGGAAGCACTGCTCGGTGACGCGGGCGACCACCTCGGCGCCGTAGCCGCCGAACCCGGCGGCCTCGTGGACGACGACCGCGCGTCCGGTGCGGCGCACCGAGGCGGTGACGGTCTCGTCGTCGAACGGGCTCAGCGACCGGAGATCGACGACCTCGACGTCCCAACCCTCGGCGGTCGCGGCCTCGGCGGTCTCCAGCGCGGTGGCGACCATCGGGCCGTACGCGATCAACGTGACGTCCTTGCCCTCGCGGCGCACGACCGCGCGGTCCATGGCCGCGCCGTCCCGGGTGAAGGACACGGGTTCCTTCGACCAGTAGCGGCATTTGGGTTCGAGGAAGATCACCGGATCCGGCGAGTCGATCGCGTCGCGCAGTAGGTCGTAGGCGTCCTGGGGCGTGCCGGGTGTGACGACTCGGAGGCCGGGAGTGTGGGTGTAGTAGGCCTCGCTCGAATCGCAGTGGTGCTCGACGCCGCCGATCCCGCCCGCGTAGGGGATCCGGATGACCATCGGCAGCGACAACGCGCCGCGGGTGCGGTTCCGCAGCTTCGCCACGTGCGAGGTGATCTGCTCGAAAGCGGGATAGGCGAAGGCGTCGAACTGCATTTCGACCACCGGGCGGAACCCGCCCATCGCCATCCCGACCGCGAAGCCGACGATGCCGGATTCGGCCAGTGGCGTGTCGAAACACCTTTCCTCGCCGAAGTCGGCGGTGATGCCGTCGGTCACCCGGAACACGCCGCCGAGCGGGCCGACGTCTTCACCGAAGATCAGCACGCGATCGTCGTCCTTGACCGCGTCACGCAGCGCGGCGTTGAGCGCCTGAGCCATCGAGATCTCGGTCATCATGCCTCCAGTTCGGCCGCGACCAGCGCCCGCTGGGCGGCCAGCTGGCGGGTCGGAACGGCGTACACGTGCTCGAACAGCGACAACGGATCCGGCTCCACATCGGCGTTCAAGGTGTCGCGCACCCCGGCGGCGAAGGTCTCGGCCTCGGCCCGGAAGCGCTCGATATCGTTGCTGGACAACAGGTTCTCGCTGGTCAGGTAGGTTTCGAGACGACGAACGGGGTCGGCCGCACGCCACTTCTCGACCTCGGCCTGATCGCGGTAGCGGGTGGCGTCGTCGGCGTTGGTGTGCGCGTCGATCCGGTAGGTGTGCGCCTCCACCAGGACCGGCCCGCGCCCGGATCGCGCGTGCGCGACGGCGTCGTCCAGCACGGAAAGGACGGCGACGGCGTCGTTGCCGTCGACCTGTTCGGAGCGGACGCCGTAGCCGACACCCTTGTAGGCCAGCGCGGGCGCGGCGCTCTGCTTCTCGAACGGCACGGAGATCGCGAACCCGTTGTTCTGCACGAAGAACACCACCGGCGCCTTGAACACGGCGGCGAAGTTGAGCGCCTCGTGGAAGTCGCCCTCGCTGGTGGCGCCGTCGCCGATGAGCGCGAACGCGACGGCGTCCTCGCCCCGGCGCTGCATCGCGTGGGCGAGCCCGGCCGCGTGGAGGGTCTGAGTCGCCAGCGGGGTGCACTGGGGAGCGACACGGGTCTCGGCGGGGTCGTAGCCGCAGTGGGCGTCACCGCGGAGCAGCGTCAGGATCTCGCCCGGTTCGAGCCCGCGAGCGACCAGCGCGACCGAGTCGCGGTAGGTGGGGAAGAGCCAGTCGGCGTCGGTGAGGGCGAGCGCGCTCGCGACCTGGCAAGCCTCCTGCCCGGCACTGGACGGATACACGGCGAGGCGGCCCTGCTTGGTCAGCGCGGTCGCCTGCGCGTCGAACCGGCGGCCGAGCACCATCAGCCGGTAGGCCTCGACGAGCCGTTCGGACGGCGGCACGGCGTAGCCACCGTCGTCGTCGACGCGTGTGCCGTCCTCGGCGAGGAACCGCACCGGGATTTCGGACGGCAGCAACGCGGCGGCAGGGGTCTCCCGCGACATGGCGCAGCACCACCTTTCACAGACATATGATGCTGAGATGGTGGTTTCCGGAGTCCCAGTGTTCAAGAGGCAGACGAAATGAGCGACAAACTGTCGGCGGAATCGGTTCAGCCGAGCCAACCGTCCAGTAGTGGCGTGGCTCACCGGCCGGATCCGGGACGAACGGTCCTTGCCCTCGACGACATCGACCGCGCCATCCTCGCCGAGCTGACCGCCGACGGCAGGCTCGCCGTCCGCGCCCTGGCGGAACGACTGCACATCTCGCGCACCAACGCCTACGCGAGGCTCGACAGGCTGATGTCCGAAGGCGTCATCACCGGCTTCGGTGCCCGGATCGACCCTCGGCGGGCCGGGCTCGGAACGAGCGCGTACATCCTGATCACGGTCGAGCAGACGTCGTGGCGCACGATGTCGGCCGAGCTGCGGGAGATCCCGTTCGTCGAGCACGTCTCGCTCGTCGGCGGTGATTTCGACATCCTGCTGCTGGTGCGGACGCCGGACAACGCTTCGCTGCGGGATGTGGTCCTGGAACGGTTGCAGGCGCTCGACGGCGTGCGGTCGACGCGGACGTGGCTGATCTTCGAGGAGCAGCCGGGCGTCGCCCCTCGTGAGTGGTGAGGGCAGGCGGCCTTCACGGCGAGGTCGGGGCTCCGCCGTGTCTTGAACGTCCACATGGGACGTTTCCTGGTGGGTGAATGTCCGGTTGATGCCCGTATGGGCAGGTCTGCGTGGGGGTGGGGGGGGGGGGGGGGGGGGGGGGGGGGGGGGGGACCACCAGAACCCCCCCCCCCGACGGCGGATACAAGAACCCCCAAGGCGGCGGGGGGGGGGGGGGGGTTG
>NZ_JBIWKX010000029.1:0-37446 GCF_044765885.1 Amycolatopsis sp. NPDC102389 | reverse complement strand
GTGTGCTGTGGCCGGCGGCCTCGCGGGGGGCGGGGGGGGGGGGGGCCGGCCTCCCCCCCCCCCCCCCCCCCCCCCCCCCCCCCCCCCCCCCCCCCCCCCCCACGCGAAGATGCTCAAAGACCCCAAAGCGGGCGCTTCGGTCGGTTGTTGTGTCCTCTGTGGACAGTCGCGGCCGTGTCAGCCGCCGGCTTTGCCTGGTCGCCGCGAGCCGACCTGGGCACGCTGTAACGCTCTCCGCCGTTCCGTCGAATACAGGCGGGTTCGATGGCGGAGGCGGAGGAATCGTGGCGCGGGTCCTGTTCCTGGTGGCGGTCGCACGCTGTTGAACGACACACGCCATTCGGGTGATAACGGTTCGGCATTCGATGTATCTGACCTTCACCCCATTGACACCTTTCTACGATCACGGCGACTGGGTGGAGGAATGCGGTGACGGTGGAAAGCGCGGGTCAGGACTACCTGACACGGCAGATCGGGGCCCTGCTCGAAGCGATTCGCGAGGAGGGGCCGGTCGGCGAGGGCAGACGCAGCTTCCGGCTGGCGGGTCACCTCGCCGCGGAGGGCGGGTTCCACCTCGGCGACATCCTCGCCGCGACCGCGCAACTGCTGGCGGTCCACGCCTGGAACAACGGCTACCTCGCCGCGGCGGAGCTGCTGACGCGCCGTATGCGGGATTTCGGCGCCGAGTCGGTGGAGCTGGTGCGGTACCTCGTGCGGTTGGAGACCGGCTGCGAGCAGGGCTGGCTTCCGCACGCGGATCGCGACGAACTGATCGCCTACGCCCGGCGCGTCCGGCGTGCGGACATCGAGGAGCGCGCGCAGGCCATCGAGGCGTCGTTGCCCGGGGTCACCGATCCCGAGCGTCCTGATCGGATGGCCAGTGAGTCGTGAGATGGTGCTCGGGGTCCGCGAGGATGCCGCGGATCACCGAGCCGGCGGCGCCGCGTACGGCGGCGCCCGTGCCGAGCGCCGAGCGGACGACACGCACCGGCGACCACGCCGTGCTGGGCACGCGGCGTTCCAGCTCGGCGAGGAGTGGCTGACGCAGCCACGGTTCCAACCGCGCGTAGGTTCCGCCTAGCACCACCGCCGGAACGTCCATCAGATTGACCACAGTGGACAGTCCGACGCCGAGGTGCCCGGCCGCGGTGGCCACCGCGGAAAGTGCCGCTGCTTCTCCGGATTCCAGAGCGGAGACCAGTTCGTCCACCGTTTCCGCGCCCGCGAGCCGCAGGATCTCCTCCTGGCCCGCCATGCGTTCCAGGCAGCCGTTCGCGCCGCAGGAACACGGCGGACCGTCGGGCGCCACCGGCAGGTGGCCGATCTCGCCGCCCGCGCCGCGGACGCCTTCGAAGAGGGCGCGGTCCAGCACGATCCCCGCACCGATCCCGATCTCGCCCGACACGTGGACGAAATCCGGCAACGCCGATCCGTGCCAGAGTTCGGCGAGCGCCGCGAAGTTCGCTTCGTTGGCGACGGTGAACGTCCCACCGAGCCGGTCGGCGAGGTCGACGTCGCGCCAGCCCAGGTTGGGCGCGAGCCGCACGAGGCCGGATTCGACCAGGCCAGGAACCGCGATCCCGACGCCGCCGACAGGGACTCCCAGCGCTTCCGCCTGCTTTCGGGCTTTGCGCAGGAATGCTGCCACGCGCTGGAAAACCCGCGGGGTCCGGTTGTCCGCGGATCGGACCTCCTGTGCCCGGACGGTGCCGGTCAGATCGACGAGACAGGACGCCAGGTAGTCGACGCCGATCTCGATGCCGAGCCCGTGCGGGCCGGTGGGGGAGAGCGACACGACGGTGCCGCGCCGTCCGGGGCCGACGCGTTGTTCCGGTTCGCCTTCGGCCACGAGATCCGCCGCGATCAAGCGGTCGACCACACTCGACACGGTGGCCTTCGTGAGTCCGGTGGCGGCCGCCAGGCCTGCCCGTGACGTGCCGGGGCCGTCCGCGATCGCCCCGAGGACGAGGGCGGCGTTGTGCTGCCGCACGGTGTGCTGTCCCGCCGGGCGCGTGCCGATCATCGCGCGATTGTATTCGTTCGATGCCTGAACGAAAGCCTTGACCCGCCGGGGCGGGCGTCGATAAGTTCAGGCATCAAACTAATTGGAGGCGAGATGGCTCAGGCACCGACGCGTGAGGACAAGTTCAGCTTCGGGCTGTGGACCGTGGGCTGGCAGGCGAACGACATGTTCGGCCCGGCGAGCCGTCCGCCGCTCGACCCGGTCGAAGCCGTGCACCGTCTCTCGGATCTCGGTGCCTGGGGGATCACCTTCCACGACGACGACCTCGTGCCGTTCGGCTCGGCCGACGCGGACCGCGCGCGGCACCTCAAGCGCTTCCAGGGCGCGCTCGCCGAGACCGGTCTCGTGGTCCCGATGGTCACCACGAACCTGTTCAGCCACCCCGTTTTCAAGGACGGCGGCCTGACCAGCAACGACCGTGACGTCCGCCGCTACGCGCTGCGGAAGGTGCTGCGGAACCTCGACCTCGCCGCGGAACTCGGCGCGTCGACCTTCGTGCTCTGGGGCGGCCGCGAAGGCAGCGAGACAGACGCCGCGAAGGACGTCCGCGCGGCGATGGACCGCTATCGCGAGGGCATCGACTTCCTCGCCCAGTACGTGCTCGACCAGGGTTACGGCCTCCGGCTCGCGCTCGAACCGAAGCCGAACGAACCTCGCGGCGACATCCTGTTGCCGACCATCGGCCACGCGCTCGCGTTCATCTCCACGCTCGACAACCACGAAATCGTCGGCGTGAACCCCGAGGTGGGGCACGAGCAGATGGCCGGGCTCAACATCGTCCACGGCATCGGGCAGGCCCTGTGGCAGGGCAAGCTGTTCCACATCGACCTCAACGGCCAGCGCGGCCCGAGGTTCGATCAGGACCTCGTGTTCGGCCACGGCGACGTGCTGTCTTCGTTCTTCCTCGTCGATCTGCTGGAGCACGGCGGCTACGACGGGCCGCGCCACTTCGACTACAAGCCGCTGCGCACCGAGAACATGGACGGCGTGTGGGCCAGCGCCGAGGCCAATATGGCCAGCTACCTGCTGTTCGCCGAACGTGCCCGTGCTTTCCGTGCCGATCCCGAGGTGCGGGCGGCGCTGGATGCCGCCCTGGTCCCGGAGCTGGCGACGCCGACCCTGAACGAGGGCGAGACGGCGGCGGATCTGCTGGCGGACCGATCGGCGTTCGAGGATTTCGATCCGGACAAGGCGGCGGAACGCGGTTACGGCTTCATCCGCCTCTCCCAGCTGGCCCTCGAACACCTCACCGGGGCCCGCTAGAACCGGTCGACGTCGATGACGGCCTTGGCGAACTCCTCCGGGGCCTCCTGCGGCACGTTGTGGCCGATCCCGTTCAGGACACGATGCTCGTACTTGCCGGAGAACTTCGACCGGTACGCCTTGCCGTCGGTGTTCGGACCGTCGAAGTCGCTGCCGATCGTGATGGTGGGCACCGTAACCGCGGGGCCCTGCGCGAGCTTCTGTTCGAGCGCGTCGAGTTTCGGGTCGCCCTCGGCGAGGCTCAGCCGCCAGCGGTAGTTGTGGATCACGATGGCCACGTGGTCCGGGTTGTCGAAGCAGGCCGCCGAACGGTCGTAGGTCGCGTCGTCGAAGGTCCACTTCGGCGACGCGATCTTCCAGATCAGCTTGTTGAAGTCGTGCCGGTTCTTCGTGTAGCCGAGGATGCCGCGCTCGGTGGCGAAGTAGTACTGGTACCACCAGCCGAGCTCGGCGGCGGGGGAGAGCGGCTGCTTGTTCGTCTCCCGATTGGTCACGAGGTAGCCGCTCACCGACACGAGCGCCTTGCACCGCTCGGGCCACAGCGCGGCGATGATCACGGCCGTGCGCGCGCCCCAGTCGAAGCCGCCGAACACGGCCTTCCGGATCTTGAGCGCGTCCAGCAGCGCGACGATGTCGGCGGCGATCGCGGACTGCTGGCCGTTGCGGAACGTGTCCTGCGAAAGGAACCGTGTGGGTCCGTAGCCGCGCAGGAACGGCACGATCACCCGATATCCGGCCGCGACCAGGCGCGGCGTGACGTCGACATAGCTGTGGATGTCGTAAGGCCAGCCGTGCAGGAGGACGACCACCGGCCCGTCGGCGGGGCCGGCTTCGGCATATCCGATGCTCAGCTCTCCGGCGTCGATCTGTTTGAGCGGGCCGAACGAGGTGTTCCCGGCGGGCGCCACCACCGGTGCCGCCGCGGGCTGGGCCGAGCAGCCCGCCACGGTGGCTCCCGCCGTCGCGGCGACGACGGCCTGCGCGAACCTTCTCCTGCTGAGCATCCTGATTCCTCCCGCGAAACGCCTGGTACGGGACGAAATTAGGGGGATGGCTCAGGACGCGGCGACCGTCGGACGACGTCACCGGTGTAAGTCACCTAGCACGCGCTAGGCCACTTCCGGCTCGGCGTCCACGAAGGCCGCTTCCAGCCTGTGGATCCGGGCCCAGAACGCGGCCTCTCGTCCGGAATCGAGAACGGCCAGGTATCCGCCGGGTACGACGCGCCCCACGAACGGGCCGGACGTCCACACCCGCCAGCCGCCCGTGGCGTCGTCGCCCGAAGCGGACGCGGGATCGTCGGCGCCGCGGATCGCCGCGATCGGGCACGAGAGCCGGGTCCTGGCGGGCCCGCGATAGGCGTTCAGCAAGTGGAGATCGCCCAGCAGCAGGTCCAGGGCGTACTCCCAGCTTGCGGGTGAAGTGCGGTAGCCGGCGACCGGGGTGAGCCCGGTGCGGCCGAACACCCGTCCCATCGCCGAGGCCCCCGCTTTGGCGTTCTTGCCCGGTGAACGCCGTTGCGGGGCGCACGCGTCGACGACGATCAGCGCGCGAGGGGAGACGCCCAGTCGCTGCGCCGTTTCCAGCGCGACGAAGGCTCCCATCCCGAATCCGATCGTCACGGAACGGGAGAACCACGCCGTCGGAATCGCGGCGGCCGAGCGTGCGGCGAGTTCTTCGAGAGCGGAAACCGGCGACTCCGCGAGCTGTTCCCCATGTCCGGGATATTCGACGCCTCGAACGTCCGCGTCGGCCATGTCGGCGAGCTGGTCGAATGCCCGAAGTGTGCCGCCGGCAGGAGGAAACAGCAGGTAACCGCGGCCGCGACTGTCTGATGTGGACAGTGAAACGAGTGCGGCCGTCATGATCCGAAAGATACGCGCGACTAACCCGAATGGGGTAACGGTTCGGATTCGACCAAGATCAGTTCACCCGCGAGGGGGAGCTGTTCGGGAAAAGATGCCCGGCCGTGTCGTATCTGGCACTCCCTGTTCGACGTCTTGATAAGAGCCGGAAGGAGAAAGCGATGAACACCACGACACTGGCCTCGACCACGCGGCTGAACCCGGTGAGCCGCACCCTGCCGGTTCTGCTGGCGATGGAGGACGACGCGGAAGACGTCGGCCGCCTGTCCCCGGACGACCGCCTGACCTGCCATGTGCACGGTCGCTGGATCCACCAATGCGTGGCTTCCCCGCTGCACGTCAACCCGGTCACGCGGCACCGCTGGTGCCGTTCGTGCGCGACCGCGTTGACCGTGTCCGTCGACGAATTGTCCGGCGACGTCACGATGTCCTGCCCTCGGTGTGGCCACGGCGAAAGCGCCGCGTCGGCCCGGCTGATCGCCGCGTGTCGCGCCAGCCTGGCCGCCGCGCGCCGCCGATCCGGAGCGCGGGCCGCCTGAGCCGGGCTACTTGTTCCGCCACGTGACGGCGCGTGATTCGGCGCTTTCGTAAGGCTGCGACGTGTACGCCAGCGACGTGATCGGGTCCGACGCGACCCCGAAATGCAGACGGCAGGACTCGAAGACCGCTCCCTTGGCCGAGAAGTCCTTCGGCGCGAATCCCTCGTCCTCGCAGCCGGTGACGTCGGTGCCTCCCACTCCCAGCAGCGAGCCCGGCCAGCCGCCGCTCTTGGTCCTGGCGGTGAGGATCGGGGCGTACACCTCGGCCATGTTGGAGCCGTCGACGTTGGTCAGCTTCTCGCGGACGAAGAAGAAGTTCTTGCCTCGCAGCTTCGCCTTGTCCTCGTCCTTGAGCGGCAGGCCGTCGATGTCGGCGTCGGGTGCTTTGACCGATTCCACGGTGACCGTCACCCCGATGACGCCCTTCGCGTAATGGCTGTAGAACGGGATGACCGCCTGCTCGCCGAACTTCAGCTTCGTGCCCGGTTTGACCGCCTCGCCAGTGATCTCCAGGGTCGGTGTGGTGGTGAGATAGGGCTTCGGCGTCGTGGTCGGCTCACTGGCGGACGTCTCACCGGACGTGGTGGCGCCGGCGCTCCGGGCCTGACCGACGTTGGCCGGTGGCGTGCAGCCGACCAAGGCGGCGCCGAGCATCGCGGCGATGGCGGCATGACGAACTCTCGGACGTGTGGGCACGACCGATCTCCCCTCGGAAAGTGAAAGCACTTTGATTTCCCCCGAAGTGCACTCTAGACAACGAGCGTTCACCCGATCGGCGGAGGTAGGTTGCGGGGCATGACCCAGGTTTCCCCGCCTGCCGAGGCGGCCACGAGGATCACCGGACGCTCCGTCGCCGAGCAGAGGAGCCTCTCGAGCGGGGTGACCGAAGTGGTGCTGGACAGCGGCGACACCGTGGTCGTCAAACGGGGTCACGCCCGGAACGCGACGCCCGCGGAGGCCGCGGGCCTGCGCTGGCTGCGGGAGCCGGGTGCCGTGAGTGTGCCGGAGGTCCGCGGCCATGACGACGAGTGGCTGGTCACCGACCTGGTGGGCGGAGGACGGCCGACGCATCACGCGGCGGAGCGGCTGGGCCGGGGGCTCGCGGCGTTGCACGCGGCGGGCGCGCCCGCGTTCGGCGCGGCGCCGCCGGACGGGCCTGTCGACGCGTGGATCGGCCTGGCCCCGATGGAGAACGCGCCGGGGGAGGACTGGCCACGGTGGTACGCCGAGCATCGGATCCTGCCGTATGTCCGCCGCGCGGTCGACGAAGGCACTTTGAACGGCGACGAGGCCGCTGTCATCGAGCGGGCGTGTGCGCGGCTCCCGGAAGTGTCGGAACCTCCGGCGCGCCTGCATGGCGACCTGTGGAACGGCAATGTGCTGTGGGGACCCGTCGAGGCCTCGCTCATCGATCCGGCGGCGCACGGCGGCCACCGTGAAACGGATCTCGCCATGCTGCAGTTGTTCGGCTGCCCGTTGCTCGACCGGGTGCTCGCTTCCTACCAGGAGGTCGCTCCGCTCGCCGACGGCTGGACCGACCGGATCGGCGCGCACCAGCTGTTCCCGCTCCTGGTCCACACCGTCCTTTTCGGACGGTCCTACGCCGGGCAGGCGGTCGCGGCGGCGAAGGCCGTCGGCCGGTAGATCATCGCGCGAGGCGGTCGAGCCATTCGGCGAGCATCGCGTGTTCGGCCGGGGTCAGCACGTCCCCGGGTTCCTTCTCCAGTGCGGCTTTGAGCGCGATCGCGCGGCTGGGGATGTCCGACGCCTTGTCCGCGCTGCCGGTGGTGATGGTCGCGATGACGTGTTCGCGCGCGGCGACGAACAGGTCCGGATCGCGTTGCTCCGGCGGGCTGGAGAGGAATGAGAGGAGCACACCCATCCCGGTCGCGTGCACCAGCTGCGCGGCCTGTTCGACCGGGACGCGCAGTCGGCCGGCCTCGGCGACGCGTTCGACGATCCGGCGGAGGATCGCGTCCGCCTCGCGGCGGGCTTCGCGGACACGGGGCTCGCCGTACATGAGCATGTAGAAGGCCGGCTGGTGCAAGCCGAACTCCACGTGCAGATCCCATCCTCGCCGGAGGTCGTTTACCGGGTCGTCGGTCTCGCCGAGGGCGTGCTTTCCCTCCAGGTAGCTCTGGAAGCCGTACGTGGCGACCGCGTCGAGAAGGCCATCTTTGTCGCCGAAGGTCCGGTAGAGCGTGGGCGCCTGCACCCCGGCGGCGGCGCTGACCGCACGCGTCGACAACGCTTCGCGGCCGCCCTCCCGCAGAAGCTCCGCCGCCGCGTGGACCAGCCGGTCTTTCGTCGTCAACGTCATGTATCGACGATAACACCCACCCGGTAGCACTGGTTCGGTATCGGTGATACCTTGATCTGGTTAGCAACGGAAACATCCGATGGGAGCTCTTCATGGCACGCGTAGCGATCGTCACCGGCGGGTCACGGGGTATCGGCAGGGAGTCCGCCGAGCGGCTCGCGGCCGACGGGTTCGCGGTCGTCGTCGGATACGGCGGCGGCAAGGACGAGGCGCAGGCTGCGGTCGACGCGATCACCGACCGCGGCGGCCAGGCGATCGCGGCCCAGGCCGACGTCGCCGACGAGGAGGCCGTCGCGGCCGTGTTCGACGCCGCGGAGGAGACCTTCGGCGGGGTCGACGTCGTGGTCCATGCCGCGGGCGCCATGTACCTCGCGCCGGTGGCAGAACTGGATCTCGACCGGCTGGACCGGTTGCACCGCACCAACATCCGCGGCACCTTCGTGGTCGATCAGCAGGCCGCTCGCCGCGTGCGCGACGGCGGCGCGATCATCAACTTCTCCACCTCGGTGCTCGGGCTCGCCCTGCCGGGGTACGCCGCCTATGCCGCCACGAAGGGCGCGGTCGAGGCGATCACCCTGGTCCTCGCCCGGGAACTGCGCGGCCGCGACATCACCGTGAACGCGGTCGCCCCCGGCCCGACCGCCACGGCTCTGTTCCTCGACGGCAAGGACGAGGAGACCATCGCGAGGATGGCGGCGCAGCCCCCGCTCGAACGCCTCGGCGCGCCGTCCGACATCGCCGAGGTCGTCTCGTTCCTCGCCGGTCCGGCGCGCTGGGTCAACGGTCAGGTTCTCCGCGCCAACGGCGGCATCGTGTGAAGCGCGGCTACTCCGGTCCGGTGTGGATGGGAGCGATCCAGTTGACGACGTCGCCGGGGTCGTCTTCACGCTGACGGCGGATCGCGTCGTGCAACGCCAGGGCAGGCCCCGAGGAAAGCCGGGCGTAGACGTGTTCGGCGACAGCGCGGGCGGTGGAGTCGGACAGTGGCCAGAGCGTGGCGATCACGTGCCGGAAGCCTGCCAGCTGGAAGGCGGAGGCGATATGGATCGATTCGTCGGCCAACGCGTTGCTGGTCCGTGAGGTCTCGCAGGCCGAAAGGTAGGCGAGGAAGGCGTCCGGAGAGTGCCTGGCGGCGATGTCGGCGATGGAGAGCACACCGTCGTGAAGCACCAGGTGGCTTCTGGAGGGGTCGTCGAGATCAGCGGCCGCGTGGCAGGCGAAATGCGCGTACGTGACCGTATCCAGCGTGGCCAGGACATCGGCCGGCTTCGCCTCCGCGAGGATCTCGGCGCGGGGGAGGTGCGCGGCGGCCACCGCGACCTCGGCCTCGGCGGCGGTGAGCCGAGGATGACCCGGGACAGCGGTCGCGGCGACGACTATCGCCCCGGACTCGTCCGGCGCGGCCGATCCCCGCTGTGCACGGACGACGCTGCGCAACGTCGGTGCGTACGAGGAGACGACCCGGTCAAGGACCGTGTGCGCGAAGGGTTCGGAGTCCTCGTGCAATCCGGCCGCGTGCAGCGGCAGATTGGTGAACGCGCCGGTCGGTACCCACCAGAGTCTGGGCAACGCCGTTCCCGGTTCGGGCGGGGCGGAGAGCCCGAGCCGGCGGAACACCGGGTCGGCCACCGTGTGCCACAGCCACGCCAGGCAGTCGAACACCTTGTCCACCGAGAAGATCCGGAAGTCGTAGTCGGCCTGTCCGTCATGAAAGACGCCGATCGCCGCCGCGAGTTCGGCCGCGTGCAGGCGGAGCTGATCCGCTTGTACGGCGTCGAGCGGCACCACGGTGAGCACGCCGGATTTCACGATCAGCGCGTCGAAACCGAAGCGGCTGGCGTTGAGGACCACCGCCGCCGCGCCATCCGGGACGGTACGGAGGATCTCCTCGGTGTCCGGTGGTCGCAGGAACCGGCTCCATCCGGGCAGGGACCGGATCTCTTCGATGAGTTCGTCGCATTCCGCGGTGAGCCGATGGAGGACGTCGTTGTCCTGGCCGTCGGTTCCGGCCGGGGCGTCCAACCGCGACCGCACGGCGACGAAACGCTTCGCATGGTCCGGATGCGTGCTCGCCAGGTCGGCGATCTCGTCCCGGGTTTCGAGCGCTTGGGCGAGGAGGACGCCGCGGCCCTGCTCGAGGAGCCGGAGAGCCTGATGCGGGTCGCCGGCCCGGATCGCGCACGCGGCGGCGTCCGGTGCGAGCCCGCTGAAGTTGCCGAGTTTGAACTGCTGGTCGCTGCGGTGCAGTCCGCGTGCGACGGCCAACGGCAGGAGTTCGACGGCCAGCGAATACCCGGCCACGGCGGTGGGCCAGTCGTCTCGGAGCCCCGCCATCGTCCCCCACCATCGCGCGGCCTCACAGCGAAGGTCCGCCGGCGCGGTCACCAGTTCCGCGGCTTCGCGGTAGGCGGCCAGCGCACGGCGGTACGCGTCGTCATCCTCCTGTGCCGACTCCGAGAGGAAATGCCCGAGGTTGAGCAGCCAACCGCCGCGGTCGGCACCAAGGGCGCCGGCGGAGGCGAGTACGTTCTCGAGAATCGCGATGGACTCGGCCCGGTCGCGTTCGTCGCCGGTCAACCGGTGGCGGTCATGCAGCTCGGCGGCGAGATTCCCTTGCCACCCCAGTGCTTGATAGTGCTCGGGGTGTGCGGCGGCGACGGCGGCCCTGCCGAGTTCGATCGCCTTGGTCAGCTGCTCCAGATCCATCGGACGCGTCCGTCGCGCCAGCAGCATATGCGTCCCGGCGAGCCCGGAGAGGGCTTTGGGCCTGATGGCGTGCCCTTCGGGGAGGAGATCGAGAGCGGCGCGCAGGTGCGTGAAGGCTTCGTGGAGATCCGTTTCCTCGTTCGTGCGCTGCGCTCGGGCCCAGAGACAGACCCCGAGATCCGCGAGTATCTCCGGCCGCTCGCCGGCGCGGTAGCCCGTGTCCGTGGCAACCAGGCGCATGGCGGCGATCGCCTCGTCAAGATCCGCGAGCCGCCCGAAGCGCTCGAAGCGAAGACGAAGCGGACCGGAGAGATTGAGGAGGCGCCTGGTCCTGTCGGTGTGGTCGTCGTCCGCGGAGGAGAGCGCGCGGCGTTGGAGGTCGATCGATTCGTCGAGTTCGGCCTGATCCTGGGTGACGGCGAAGCGGCGCATCAGGACCACGCCGAGGTCGGACTCAAGTCCGGCGCGGTCGTCCTCGGACCGAAGCGCTACGGCACGGCGGAGTAGTTCGAGAGAGGTGTCGATGTCTTCCCTGCCTCCGGCCACTTCGAACCGTGAGCACAGGGACATGCCGGTCGCGGCGAGGCGGGTGGAGTACTCGGGATTCGTTTCGTCGGTCAACGCGAGCGCTTCGCGGTGAGCGTCGACGGCCGCGTCCGCGTCGGACCGGCTTCCGTTCCTTTCCGCGCGGACGCGCAGCGTGTCACCGAGGGTGTCGAGGAGCGTCGGGAGTTCGCCGGGTTCGGGTTCGGAAGCGGTCCGCCGGAGGACGTCCACGGCGGCGTCGAGATCGGCCCCGCTCCCGCTGCGTTCGTATCTCCAGTGGAGGACCCGGCCGAGCCGGCTTCCGTACCTGAACCGCTGCCGGGTATCGAATGCCGGGTCCGTCCTGGCCGTGGTCAGCCGTTGGACCATCTCGTCGAGCGGACCCGCTTCGCCGGTCGTCCGCGACAGGTGGTCCAACGCCACTATGAGCTCGTCGAGGGCGTTGCTTCGGAGGGCTGGGCCGCCTTCGTCCGCCGCTCGACGAAGCAGGACAATGGCTTCGTTGAGCGAAGCGGGGTCTTTGAGGGCGACTCCGCGTTTCCGAAGGGCGGACGCGAGTCCGCCGAGTCGGAGCAAGTACCGAGGCGTCTCTTCCGAGCTGGACGACAAGGCCGCTCGGTGGAGGGCGATGGCTTCGTCGAGCACCGCAGGATCGTGATTCTCGTCGAAGGAGACCACGAGCGCGCCTGCCAGATTGGAGATCCTCCCGGGCCGGTTGCCGTCGTCCTCCGGCGTTTCCCGGACGACCCGGCGAAGGATCCCGACGGCTCGCCGGGCATCGTCGCTTCGGCCGAACTTCGACCGTTGAAGGAGAAGGGCCCCCATCGCGGAACGCACGGGATCGGTGTCACGCGCCGTTTCGAGGATGGCGATCGCCTCGTCGAGATGACGGCGGTCATCGGTGTGCTCGGTGCGCATCCCGAGCAAATTCGCCAGCTGGGCGACCGAAGCCGAATGTGGATCTTCGTCGGCGGGCCATTCACGCGCCGCGGCGATGGCTTCGTCGAGCTGATCGAGGCTGCCGCTGGTGAGGTAGCAGTTGCGCAGGAAGTCGGAGAGCGAGGCGAGCGCCAGTCCGCGGTAGTGCCATCCGGACGGCATCAGGGCGCACAGGAACCGGGTGGTCCTGGCCGCCCATTCCTCCACGTCCGGACCGACGGGCCCGCTCGTCCGCTGCAGTACCGACCGGAGCATCGCGTCGGCCTGGGAATCCGGGATCCCGGTTCCTCGCTCGTCAAGGATGCTCCGTGTCCGCTCGAGATGACCTGGGTGGCCGGAGAAGGCATAGCGTTGGTAGAGAACGGTCTGAAGGAGCTCCTCCAGCGACGCGTCGGAAGCAGGAGCGGTCCGGATCGCGGCGCGGAGCAGGATCGCCGTGCGGTCGAAGAGCTGCAGCGACGGCTGTTCCTGCAGAGCCTTCAGGAGCCCGGAGACGACGTGGAGGAGCAGTTCGTCCGGCCTCGGCTCGAGGTAGCCGTCTTCCGGGTCGGTCCGGAGAATGCGCAGCCCACGGTGGAGGTCGTCCTCGTCGCCTGTTTCGTCGAACCTCGCGACATACGCGACGTTGAGCCAGCGGATGCACTCGTCCCGGAGGTAGTCGGTCTGGTCCGCCGTGCGGAGTCCCTCTTCCAGCGCGGCGATGGCGACATCCAGATCGGCCGTGTCCCCGCCCGCCTCGAATCGCTGGACCGACGCGCGGCCCAGTTCCAGCCGGTCGTCGCCGGTCAACCGTCCGGAGGCCCGCAGCTCTGTGAAGTCGTCGATCGACGACTCGAGGTCCGCGAGATCCCCTTGGTGCTCATAACGCCTCAGCTGGATGGACGCGAGAGAACCGAGCGCACGGCACCGTTGGTCTTCCGACTCCGCGCGGGAGAGTACGAGCCGGAACAGTTCGATCGACTGTGCCGCGTCCGTCGCGTCCGATTCGGGCCCGGTTCCGGCGAACCGCATGTGCAACGCCGAGCCGACATCGAACAGCAGGGGAGTGAGGTCGGGTTCGTCGTCGGAGGCGAACCGCAGGGCTTCCATACCGCTGTCGATCACCAGATCCAGGAGTTGCGGATCGCTCGTTCGGTAGTACTGCGAAAGCAACGAGAGAGCCCGGTGGGCCAGCCGGGTGTACTGCCCGCCCGGGGAGCGGAGGAAATCGACCACCTCCACCGGCAGGCTCTCCTGGGATTCCTCCGTCACGGGATGCAACAGGGACAAGGCCGTCCGGAGTTGGTGCGACCGCTCGTCGCCGGTCGCCAGCTCGGCCCGGTACCAGAAGAGCAGGCCGACGACTCGAAGTAGGGGGAGGTCTCGCCGGAGGTCGCCGGATTGCGCATCCATCAACGCTTCCGCTTCGTCGACGGCGGCGTCGTCGAGGATCCGCGCGGACTCGCCGTCCCGCACGTAGGCGGAAATACGGGCTTCGAGCGTGGAAATCTGGCCTTCGATCAGTAACACCCCTCATCCCTGTCACTGCCGATCTGGCCTAGGCTACCAATCCGGAGGTGGCCGGAGCATGGAGAAACGCGACGTGCTCGCGTGGTTGTGCGAAGCCTTGCCCGTCCTGCGCGCACGCGCGGCACGGAGTGGCGAGCAAGATCTTTTGACGAGGGTGATCGCCGATTCCCGTGCCGGGCAGGACGTCGCCGAACAGGCCGACGAACTGCGGCGGCGGCTGCGTCTGCCCAAACCTGGGCCGAGCCGTGCCGCCGACACACCGGCCGAGGGCGGATTACTCGGCATCCCCGGTCAGGATTCCGGGCATCCGGTCGTCGAGATCTATCGATGCCCCAGCGGTGAATGCTCACGGAGCTGGGTTCGGCAGCCCGGCGTCCGCATCCCCGAATGCGGCCTCCGGGGCGGCAGGCTCGACGAGCACGAGATCCCGGCGGGATCGTGAACGCGTTCCTGCAGGAGATCGGCCGCAAGCTCGCCGATCGCTGGCTCACCGTCCTGGTGCTGCCCGGCCTTCTGTTCAGCGGAGCCGTCATGGCCGCGGTCGTGCTCGGCCACACGCGCGCGCTGGACGCGGGCCGGTACATCGCCGAGTTGACCGGCCGGGTCGCGAAAATCCAGCAAGGCGGGGGTGCGGGGGTCTGGGTACTCGTGCCGATCCTGGCGCTCGCGGCCTGCGCGGCGGCCTACGGCGCGCGGCTGGTGGGTGGCGTGATCCGCCGGATCTGGCTCGGTCAGTGGCCGAGGTGGACGAAACCGGTGATGCGGCTGTTCGTCCGGCGGCGCGTCCGGCGCTGGCAGAAAGCCGCGGACGAATACGCGGGTGCGGTCAAGGACTTCGCCGAGACGGAGACCCTCGAACGGCTCGGCGCCGCCCGGAACGCGATCGCCCTCGCGCCGCCGTCCCGGCCGAGCTGGATCGGTGACCGGGTCGCCGCCACGGACGCCAGGGTCCTGGCCGGTTACGAACTCGACCTGGGTTCCGCGTGGCCGAGGCTGTGGCCGATCCTTCCGGACAATCTCCGTGCCGATCTGCGTGCGGCGGGGATGTCTTTCGAAACGGCCACGACGCTCGCCGGCTGGTCGGTGCTGTATCTCGGTGTCGGCACGGTCTGGTGGCCGGGGGCCCTGATCGGGATCGCCTGTCTGGCGAGCGCGGTCGGGCGAGCGAGAGGCGCGGCGGCGAATCTCGCGGACCTCATCGAGGCGGCGGTCGATCTCCACGGCCCGGAACTCGCCAAAGCCCTTCGGCTGACCGAAGACGCGGAACTTCTTACCCCGGAACTGGGGCGCAAGATCACCAGGTTGCTGCGCAAAGGAGCCTGAGCCCTCCGCCGACTGGACGAACCGGGCGGGCCCGTCAACGAAATACGGGCCCGCCCCGGTCCTTTGTGGACAGAAGTCAGACGACGGTGCCCTCGGAGTCGTCGTCCGAGTCGGTCTCCTCGATCTTCCACTTCAGCTGGAACTCGACCTCTTCCTCGCCGTCACCGCGCTCATGCTCGATCGAGAACTGCGCGCGGGCGGGGACGCGGAACCGTTCCCCGGCGATCTGGATGCGGAACGAGGTCTCGGACTCGAGCGCGTCGGCGAGCCTGCGCAGTTTCGCGACGACGTCGGCGGTGGAGTAGACGCGTTCGACGTCTCGGGGAGCGGTTCCGGTCACGATTTCCTCCAGAGGTCCGACACCCTGGCCGGGTGTCCTGGCGTCATTCAATCGGATGATCAGGAGTCACAGCGAGCGGGCGAGGCGGAAGCCGACGTCGTCGACACGGAAGGTCGGGTGACTGCGCCGCCGCACCGAAGCCCGGCAGCTCCACTGCTCGTCGAACCAGCCACCGCCCTTCAGGACCCGGTACTCGCCGTACACCTCCGCGTCGTACACGTCCCAGCACCACTCCCAGACGTTGCCCAGCATGTCGTGCAGGCCCCACGCGTTGGGCGCCTTCCCGCCGGCTTCGTGCAGGGACTCCGCCGAGTTCCCGCGGTACCAGGCGATCTCGTCGAGCGGCCCGTAGCGAGGACCGGTCGTGCCGGCGCGGCAGGCGTGTTCCCATTCCGCCTCGGTGGGCAGGCGGTAGCCGTTCGCGGACCGGTCCCAGGCCGACGAATCAAGCTGGTAGGCCGGAGTCAGGCCCTCGCGTTCGGACAGGGTGTTGCAGAACTGGAGGGCGTCCTGCCACGAGACGTCGACGAGGGGAAACCGGCCGGGCTCACCGGTGACCGGGACCGGGGCGAGTAGGAACGGCGCGACATTGACGGCCCAGCTCCGCCGCGTCCGCCGGTCCGCCAGCGTCACCTCGCCCGACGGCACAGTGATCATCTCCATGGTCCGGCCGATGTTACCCAGCCCGCCCCGCCATCCACCTGCACGCACGGCTCAGGAGCGGATCGGCACCTTCCTCCGCAGCACGAACGGAAGCGGGACAAGGGCGATCGCCGCGCTGATCCAGATGGCGTAGCGGTAGTCGCCCGCCGACTCCGTGACGAAACCGGCGAGCACCGGGCCCAGGAACGCGCCCACGTTCAGCGCGACCGTCGCGAACGAACCCCCGAGTGTCGGTGCGCCCGGAGCCACGTGCATGACTCGCGCCACGAGCGCGGAACCGCAGCCGAACGACAGTCCACCTTGGACGGTCGTCAGGACGAACAGGGCGATCGGCTGCGCGCCGGCCGCGGCCAGCGCCGCCCAGCCCACCGGCAGGACGCACAACGCGAGCACGAGACCGCGCCGGAGCGCACCGTCTCCCTTGCGGCCCGCGACGGTGACACCGAGGAACGCGCCGACGCCGAACGCCGCCAGCAGCCCGGAAACCGCTCCGCCGGGAAGGTGGGTGACGTCCGTCGCGATGACCGCCAGGAAGGCGAACGTCGCGAAGGTCGCGCCATTGACCAGCGCGGCGAGGAACATCGCCTGCCGCACGGGAGGTGACTTCAGCTCGCGTGCTTCACGCTTGATCGAGACGTCTTGCGGACTCACCGCGTCGGCGGGTGCCGAACGGAACACCAGCACCAGCGCGGGAATACACAACGCGGCGACCGCCCAGAACGCGGAACGCCAGCCGGCGAGGTCACCCAGGACGGCACCGGCGGGCACCCCGGCCACACACGACAGCGTGATGCCCGCCAACAGGATCGCGGTCGCCCGCGCTTGTTTCCCTTCTGGTGCCAGGGCGACCGCGACGGGCATCGCCACGGCGAGGAATCCGGCGTTGACGACCGCCGCGACGACCCGGGTGCCGAACAGCAGCGGGAAACTCGTCGTGACGGCACCGATGACGTGCACGATGACGAACGCGGTCAGGAATCCGGCCAACGCTCGACGGCGCGGCCAGCGCGCACTGAGCACGGCCATCGCGGGAGCGCCGACGATCATTCCGACGGCGTAGGCCGACGTCAGCGCGGCGGCCGCGCCCGCCGGGACGGACAGTTCACCGGCGATCCCCGGCACGAGGCCGGAGGCCATGAATTCGGAGGTGCCTTGCGCGAAGACGGCAAGGCCGAGGACATAGACGAAGAGGGGCAACGGACTACTCCCGAGAGGAAAGTGAACAGGAGGAGCCGTGCGCTGGACAGGAGGAAACCCGGCCGGACGCACGGAACAGCGCTCCGGTCACCGGGAAGCGAGAGAAGGCCGATGCCTAACGGCCGGACACGACGACTCGCCGCCGGATGACCGGCGGCGGGGTTCTGTCGGACTCGGGGCTCGTCACGAGAGCGCACACTACACAGTGCTCGGGCGAACGGGCCAGCGGGTATTGCCGGCGACCGCGGAAAACGGCGTTCGTTCCGCGTACCGGAACGCTTTCGTTGCCCCGGTGAATGAACCCGAGTAATGCGCTCTGACCTGCGGTTTTCGTAATTGTTTCGGTACTGGGAACCGAACTTCGATTCGGTTAACCTCGACTTCATGATTCCCACGGTTGTCTGGGGTACAGGCAACATCGGCCGTGCCTCCATCCGGGCCGTCGACGCGCATCCGGCGCTGGAACTCACCGGAGTGCTCGTGCACGATCCCGCGAAGGTCGGCCGCGACGCGGCCGCGCTCGCGGGAATCGACGGCGAACTGGGTGTGGCGGCGACCGATGATGTCGAAGCGGTTTTGGCGTCGGGTCCACGAGCGGTGGTGTATGCGGCGTCCGGCGACATCCGGCCCGCCGACGCGCTGGCCGACATCGTCCGCGCGGTCCGGGCCGGGGCGGTGGTGGTGACGCCCGCGCTCTACGCGCTGTACGACCAGCGCAACGCGCCGGAGGAGCTGCGTGAGCCGATCCTCGCGGCGCTTGCCGAGGGCGGTGGGTCACTGTTCGTTTCCGGTGTGGATCCCGGCTGGGGCAACGACATCCTGCCGTTGCTGATCAGCGGGCTCGGCACCACCGTGGACGCGGTCCGCTGCCAGGAGATCTTCGACTATTCCACCTACGACCAGCCGGATTCCGTCCGCTATCTGGTCGGGATGGGGCAGCCGATGGACTATCAGCCGCCGATGCTGGCGCCGTCGGTGCCGACGATGGTGTGGGGCGGTCAGGTACGGCTGATCGCCAGGGGCCTCGGCGTCGAGGTGGACGAGATCCGCGAAACGCTCGACCGCCGTCCGCTCGAGGAAACCGTGACCACGCGGGCGATGGGCGAGTTCGAAGCGGGCACGCAGGGCGCGGTCCGGTTCGAAGTGCAGGGCATCGTGGACGGCGAACCCCGCATCGTCATCGAGCACGTCACCCGGATCCACGCCTCGTGCGCGCCGGACTGGCCGATGCCGCCCAGCGGCGACGGGGCGCACAAGGTGATCATCGAGGGCCGTCCCAGGATCGAAGTCTCGGTCGAGGCCATCGACGAGGGCGAGAACCGGTCCGCCGGCGGCAACGCGACCGCGGTCGGCAGGCTGGTCGGCGCCATCGACTGGCTGGTGGACGCGAAACCGGGCCTTTACGACGCACTCGACGTCCCTCTGCGACCGGCGGCCGGCAAGCTCGGAAGGAGCGCGCGATGAACATCGACATTCCCGAGGGCAAGGACCCGATCGGTTACGTGTGGGGCGAGATGGTGCCCGGGATCGGCGTCGCGGCGTCGAACCTTTCGCTCGCCGTGTACTCGCACACCACGCTGGGGCTTCGCGAGTTCGAGGCGGCCCGGCTGCGGATCGCGCAGATCAACGGGTGCGTCTTCTGCCTGGACTGGCGGACCGAACGCGACGGGGTGAAGGTCGAGGAGGAGTTCGCCGACGCGGTGACCGACTGGCGCACCACCGACGCGTTCGACGAGCGGACCCGGCTGGCCGCCGAGTACGCCGAACGCTACGCCCTCGACCATCACGGCATCGACGACGAATTCTGGAAGCGGATGGCCGAGCACTACAGCCAGAAGGAGATCGTCGAGCTGAGTATGAGCATTGGTTCCTGGCTCGCCTTCGGGCGGCTGAACCACGTTTTGGGCATCGACACCGTTTGCGTTCTGCCGAAGATATAAAAGATAGGCCGGGGTGGCGGCCCCGGCCTTTCTCGGATCGTCGTCACAGATCGGTGGCGACGATCTTTTCGATGTTCCTTTCCGCCAGTGCGGTAATGGTGACGAACGGGTTCACCGAGGTATTACCCGGAATCAGCGCACCGTCGATCACGTAAAGGCCCGGATATCCGTGGAGCCTGCCGTAATTGTCGGTCGCCTTGCCGAGCACCGCGCCGCCGAGCGGGTGGTAGGTGAGATGATCACCCCAGATCTTGTACACGCCGAAGAGGTCGGTCCGGTAGATTGTGCCTTCCTTGGAATTGATCTTGTCGAAGATCGTCTTCGCCATCTCGATCGATGGCTGTTTCCAAACGGTCTGCCAGTCGAGGTCGACCTTGTTCGCGCCCGGGTTCCACGAGAACGTCCCGCGGTTGGGGTTCTTGGTGATCGACAGGTAGAACGAGGCGTAGGTCTCGATGCCGGTCGGTAGCGGTGCGACCTCGGCGAACGCACCGCCCGCCGCCCAGTTGTCGATACCCGCGGTGGGGATGGACGACTGCAACGCCCCGGTGGCGTCCCACATGTGGTTCGCCCGGCCGCACATGACGTTCCCGTTGTCGCCCCAGCCTTTGCCGACCTCGTTGCTGAGGTTGGGCAGCGCGCCGGTCGCCTTGAGCTTGACCAGCAGTTTGCTCGTGCCGACGCTGCCGGCGGCGAAGAACACCTTGTCCGCGGTGACGGACTTCGTCGCCGTCACGGTGCCGCCGGTGTCGAGTTGCTCCATCACCACGGCGTACCCGCCGCCGGACGCGGGCGTGACCGACGTGACGCGGTGCAGCGCCGAGATCGTCACCCGCCCCGTCGCCTTGATCCGCGGGAGATAGGTCTGCTGCAACGACTTCTTGCCGGCGTTGTTGCCGTAGAGGATCTCTCCGGCCAGCGCGGACCTCGGAACCGTGCCCGCCTGCTCCTTCTTCATGTAGTCCCAGTCGTACACGTCGGGGACGAACAGGAAGGGGAAACCGGACCGCTGCGCGTGTTTCCGGCCGACTCGTGCGTACTGGTAGCACTCGGCGGTCTCGAACCAGTTCTGGTCGATCGTGGCGACGCCGAGACCGGCGTTCGCGCGTGGGTAGTAGACGCCGTACATCTCGTCCGCGTTCACTGTAGGCAGGACGGAACCGAAGTTCTCGCGTTTGGGCGTGACGGCCATCCCGCCGTTCACCAGTGAGCCGCCGCCGACGCCGCGGCCTTGGTAGACGGTGATGCCGCTGAACTCTTCGGCGTCGAGGATCCCGGTGTGGCGCGGGACGTCCTTGTCGAGCGGGAAGCCGAGGAAATTGCTCAAGGGCTGCTTGGTCCTCGTCCGCAGCCAGAAGGAGCGATAGTCGGGCTTGGTGGTGTTGGCGAAGATCTTGCCGTCCGTGCCCGGGGTGTCCCAGGCCATGCCGAGTTCGACGAGGTGGACGTCGACGCCGGCTTCGGCGAGCCGGAGCGCGGCGACGCAGCCGCCGTATCCGGAACCGATGACGAGTGCCGGGATTCGGGCGGCGTCGGCGATCGAACTGTTCGCGGAAGCGGTCCCGCCGAGGGCCGCGGCCCCCAAGATAGAACCAGTTCCAGCAATAAAGAGGCGACGGGATAACTGTCCGGAAGCGCTTCTCCACATGGTTTCGTCGCTCACGTGATCTTCCTCACCGTTGAGGGATTTAGAACAAGTTATACCTGCGTCTATACCGAGTGGCAATGAAGTTGGCCGATAGGCCACTATGTACTGCTGTGGAGTCCACTCGAGTTGATCGCTGGCTGTGGGCCGTCCGGCTGACCAAGACGCGTCCGGACGCCGCAGCGGCCTGCCGCGGCGGCCATGTCCGCGTGAACGGCAAACCGGCCAAACCCGCGACCACGGTCGTGGCGGGCGACGAGGTCCGTGCGCGGGTTCACGACACGACGCGGATCTTGGAAGTGACGCGGGTGATCCAGAAGCGCGTCGGTGCCGCCGACGCGGCGACCTGTTTCATCGATCGCACGCCGGCGCCGCCGCCCGAGGCCGCCGTGCCGGTCGCGCGGCGGGAGCGAGGCGCGGGGCGACCGACCAAACGGGAACGCCGGGTGCTCGACCGTTTCCGCTCCGGAGACCACTGACCGTTCACATACGTGGACGTGATTCACATCCGTTGACGGACGCCAGGGACGTGAACTATAAAGACGGGGTCCGGGTGTACACGCCGCAACACCTTCCGTCAGTCCGTCACGGAGGTTTCGGGTGTCCCGAAAAAGTCCTCTTCGTCGTGCCGTCCTACCGGCGGTCGCCGCCGTGGTCGCCACCGCCGCATTCCTGCAGGTACCGCCCCCAGTGGCGGACGCGGCGCCGGGGCCGGGCGCGCTGACCGGCCTCGACCTCGGCGCGGCCAATCGCCGAGCTCCGGTCGCCGGTCTCTACGACTGGTCCAAAGCCGGGTATCGCGGCGGGACCGCGTTGCCGGGCGCCGGTGAAGTGAATCCGAACGCCACCTGCCAGGTCACCGCGGCCGAACTGGCGAGCCAGTACAACGTCAAACCCGACGACGGCGCCGACGACACGAACGGGATCCAGGCGGCGATCGACGGGATCAAGAGCGCGTGCTCGCCGTTCGGGAGCTACACGAAGCTGAGCACGATCACCTTCCCGGCCGGCCGGTTCGACGTCACGCACGAGATCCACGTCGACGCCGACTACCTGATCCTGCGCGGCGCGGGCAAGGATGCCACCAAGTTCGTCTACAAGCCTGACGCGAACACCCTTTACGACGCGCTCACCCCGGACGGTTCCGACTGGGACGAGGACGGGATGACCTCGGGTGCGGGCAAGGGTGGCTGGCTGTGGCCCGGCCGCGGGCTGTTCCGTGTCCAGTCCAGGGGAGTGCACACGGCCTACGCGAGCGACTACGCCTCGGCGCCCGCCAACCGCAAGGACATCTTCGAAGGCACGGTCAACGTCCACTGGAAGGCCGGGGTGAAGCTGCGCGGCAAGCCGGGTGACACCGCGTTCGCCGCGCGGATGGGCGACAAGGTCGTCCACCTCGCGAGTAGCGGCGCCCTGACCTCGCTCGCCGCCGGGAACCTGGTCAACATCCGGGCGGCCAACTCGCAGAAGTTCTACGAGCAGCAGCAGGCGACGCCGACCACGTTCCCGTTGCTCAACATGCACATGCGCCAGCAGATCTTCACGATCGCGGCGCTGGACACCACGGCACGCACCATCACCCTCGACAAACCGCTCGAGTACGACGTCCCGGTGAACTCCACTTCGGACGGTTCGGCCCCGATCGACGGCGCCACCTACGACTCGAAGGCGGCACCGCTGGTCGACCCGGTGCTCGGCGTCGGATTCGAGGATCTCGGGTTCACCCAGGACATGCCGGGCCTGAACCCCGCGGAGGCGAACAACAACTACGGGAACATGGCGCCCGCCGCGGAGATGCACGGGATCGTGTTCAAGTGGGCGGCGAACTCCTGGGTCCGCGGCATCCGCGCGGAGATGACCGGTTCGCATCCGATCGTCACCGAGGAGGCCAAGAACCTCCAGATCGTGGACAACGAACTCAACGGCTCGTGGAACAAGGGCAAGGGTGGCAACGGCTACTTCCGCGGCTCCCGGGTGTGGGATTCGCTCTACGCGGGCAACACCTCGACCCTGCTGCGGCATTTCACGTTCCAGTGGTCCGCCTCGGGCAACGTGGTGATCGGCAACTCCTTCGACTCCGACCTGAACCTTCACGGAGGCTGGGAACGCAACAACCTTTTCGAACTCAACACGGTCAAGGTCCCGTACGCGCACCGGTCCGGGAACTGCCGCGCCAACTGCGGCGAGGAGGGCGGCGGCGGTCCCGACGATTCGAACTGGTTCCCGATCTGGTGGGGCGCGGGCAAGAAGGCCGTCAAGTGGTCGGGTGCTTCCGGCTATCGCAACGTGTTCTTCAACAACACCATGACCAAACAGCTCGCGGACAACGGACCGTATAACGACTTCTACGCCGACCGGCACCGCGTCTACTCCTTCGGGTGGGACGGCACCGCGTACAAGCACCTGGACATCGGCGGCACGCCGATCGCCGACTGGGCCAAGAACGAGCAACGGGACTACACCGGCGGGCACGGGGTCGACGCGACCAAGACCGACGCCGCGTCGTCGTTGTTCCTGAAGTCCGTCGACGGGACGCCGCCGTCCTCTCCGACCAGCCAGAGCCCCACGACGACCACGACCACCCAGGATCCCGGCGCGTGCCTGAACGCCACCTTCACCCGCAAGTCGGTGTGGGACAGCGGCTACGGGGCCGGTTTCACGATCAGTAACAGCTGTTCGGCCGCCGTGGGTTCATGGGCGGTCGAGTTCGACCTGCTCGCCGGGACGACGATCACCGGTTCCTGGAGTTCGGTGCTCACGAAGAGCGGACAGCACTACCGATTCGGGAACGCCACCCACAACGGGAGCGTCAAACCCGGCGGTACGGCGACGTTCGGCTTCAACGCCGCCGGTCAGGGACTCCCGGTCACCTGCTCGATCGCCGGAACGAAATGCGGAGGCACGGAATGACGAGGAAACGACTGCTCGCCGCGATCGCGGCCGCGGCGTCGGCGGCGGGCCTGTTCGGCGCCGTCGTCACCGCCGAGGCCGCCGCACCGAGCCTGACCGCGACGTTCGCCCAAAGCTCGACGTGGGACAGCGGATACGGCGGGAAGTACACGCTGGCCAACGCGGGGGACGCGAACAGTACACAGTGGACGATCGAGTTCGACCTTCCCGAGGGCACCGCGATCAGCACGTCGTGGAGCTCGGTGCTGACCAGGACGGGGCAGCACTACAAGGTCACCAACGCCGGTTTCAACGGCACGATCAAACCCGGGGGCACGGCGTCCTTCGGGTTCAACACCACGGGGCTGGGCCTGCCGGCCGGGTGCACGCTCAACGGCAGCCCGTGCGGGGGAGGGGTGCCGACCACGACCACTCCGCCGTCGCCGACCGGCACGACCACGAGCAAGCCGCCGACGACCACCACCAGCGTTCCGTCCGGGGACGTCGTCGATGTGGGCACCGCCGCGGAACTGCAGGCCGCGTTGGCCGCGGCGATTCCTGGCCGGACCATCCGGTTGGCCGCGGGAACCTACCGGGGTTCCTTCGTCGCGACGAAACCCGGCACGGCGGAGGCGCCGATCACGGTGACCGGACCGTCGACGGCGGTCCTGATCAACGACGGCCCGTCCGGTGAGGCACCTTCCTGTCCGGCGCCGACCGCGGGCTGGGACTCCGGATACGGGTTCTGGCTCTACGGTGCGCCGTACTGGCAGCTCAAGGGGTTCACCGTGCAGGAGTCCAAGAAGGGGATCGTCGCGGACGACTCACACCACACGGTGATCGAAGGGGTGCGGGTGCACCGGATCGACGAGGAGGCCGTGCATTTTCGCCGTTCGTCGGCCGACAGCGTCATCCGTGACTCGACGATCAGCCACACCGGGCTCGTGCAGGCCGGCTACGGCGAGGGCGTCTACCTCGGCTCGGCGAACTCGAACTGGGCCTGCCACGGGAACTCCGGCGGCGTCGATCGGAGCGACCGGATCCAGGTGCTGAACAACCACATCGGACCGTACGTGGCCGCGGAGGGCATCGATGTCAAGGAGGGCACCGAGGGCGGCGTCATCCGGGGCAACACCTTCGACGGGCAAGGGGTTTCCGGGCAGAACTCGGCCGATTCCTGGGTCGACGTCAAGGGCCTCGGATACGTGATCGAGGGGAACACCGGCACGTTCGCGTCGCCGGGAACCTTCGCGAACGGATACGAGACGCACAATCCCGGGACCACCCCGTCGTTCGCGAACGGCTGCGGGAACGTGTGGCGGGACAACAAGTCCGATCTCGGTGGCGTCGGCCAGTACGCCATCAAGATCACATCGACTTCGAAGTGCTCGGAACGGCCCAACGTCGTCTACGCGTCCAACACCGTGTCGAGGGCGGTGAACGGGCTGGCCAACGTCCCCGTCACGCCCTGACGGACGCCGGTGGCGGGAGCGGCGCGGCTCCCGCCACCGGCGAGTCAGTCCCGGATCGCGGTGATCGCGACGGTGGCGTAGCGCGTGGTGAACCGCCCGCCCAGCCTGTCGATCGCCGCGCCGACTTCAGCGAGGATCTCTTGTCGCACTGTGGATTCGACCCACGTGAGCGTGCCGAACGTCGGGAGCTGGTCGAGCCATTCGTCGCGGGTGTGGACCCGGTCCCAGTCGTGACGGGTTCTTTCCGGCTCGGCGAACCCGCCCGCTTCACGCAGACCGTCGGCGACCTTCACGATGAGTGGCCCGTACGGGTCAGGGGACTGTTTCGGCACGCTCTTGAGGTCGATCGGAGCGTCCGGCACCAGCCGCCCGTACGCGTCCGCCAGGGCGTTCGCGACCTCTTCCGGCGGTTCGGGTACGTGCCAGAACGCGGCGAAGAGTCCGCCGGGCCGTAGTACTTCGGCGGCTTTGGCGGCGCCCGCCACCGGGTCGACCCAATGCCAGGCCTGTCCGGAGACGAGCAGATCGAACCGGCGTCCGGCGGGCTCCCAGTCCTCGAACTTCGCGACCTCCACGTCGATCCCGCTCCGGCGGGCGAACTCGGCCATCCTGTGGTCGGGCTCGACGCCCAGCACGTGACAGCCGGCCGCTTGGAACTGGCGGGCTTCGATGCCGGTGCCGACGCCGACGTCGAGGGTCTCGCGGCCGGGGGCGGCGACGATGAGGTGATCGATGAGTTCCGGGGGATAGGCGGGCCGGGTCCGGTCATAGCGCTCGACGTCCACGCCGAAGGATTCCGCGGCCTGTCGAAGCCGGTGAGGCTCTTGCCCCGAAGGTAGAGTGGGCATGCGCCCACCTTAAGTGGGCACTTGCCCACTCGTCAACGCAAGGGAGCCGAATGCCGACAGGGGTAGCCCTGCGCGCCGTCCGCGCGCAGTTGTTCGACGCCGCCGAACGGGTCCTGCTGCGGGACGGGCCGAGCGGGCTCACGAGCCGGGCGGTGACCACCGAGGCGGACTGCGCGAAAGGCGTGCTGCACCGGCATTTCGACGACTTCGACGGCTTCCTCGCCGAGTTCGTGCTGGACCGGATCGAGAAGCTGGACGAGAAGGGGCTCCGGGACGCCGTCGGTACCGGAACGGTCGTGGAGAATCTCACGTCGGCGCTCACGGCGGTGTTCGCGTCGGTCGCGGTCGCGATCGTCCCGCTCGTGATCTTCCGTGACGAGCTTCGTGCCCGGTTGCGCCGGGAATGGCCTGCCGGTGTTCCGGTGCTGACCCAGGCCGCCGTCATGATCGGCGGCTATCTCGACGCGGAACGAGCGCGGGGCAGGATCGCCGAGGACGCCGACGTCGAGACTCTGGCCGCCACGCTGATCGGCGCCGCACACCTGCTCTACGCGGACCGCACCGCGCCGGCGCCGGAGGCCGCGCAGGTGCGGAAGGTGGTGGAAACGGTGATCGGGACCTGAAGACGGAGGTGGGCGGGGCAGAAGCCGGAGGTGGGTGTCGTGGCCGGGCCGAAGGCGTGACTCGCGTGATCAGGCGGCGAACTCGCGTGATTGAAGGCGGAACTCACGTGATTGGACGGCGAACACGAAGAAGCGGCGAGTCCTCAGTGGACTCGCCGCCTCTCTCGATGCCTCAGGACTGTGCGGCGGTGACGGTGTGCCGCAGCAGCAGCGACGTCGTGACGGGGCCGACGCCACCGGGGACCGGCGTGATCGAACCCGCGATCTCCTCGACCGCGGCCTGGTCGACGTCACCGACGAGCCCGCCCTCGGGCGTCGGGTTCGTGCCGACGTCGATCACCACGGCGCCGGGCTTGACGTGGTCCGCGCCGATGAAGTGCGCGCGGCCGACGGCCACGACCAGGACGTCCGCGGTCTTGGTGACCGCCGCGAGGTCCTTGGTGCGGGAGTGGCAGACGGTCACCGTCGCGTGCTCGCCGAGCAGCAGCAGCGCGGCGGGCTTGCCGACGATGGTCGAGCGGCCCACGACGGCGACCTGGGCGCCGGACAGGGCCACCTGCTCGCGCTTCAGTATCTCCAGCACCGCGGCGGCGGTGGCGGGCGCGTACGTCGGGAGGCCCGCGGTGAGGCGGCCGAGGCTGACCGGGTTGGCGCCGTCGACGTCCTTGCGCGGGTCGATGTGCGCGCCGACGTCGTCCAGCGTCACGCCTTCGGGCAACGGGGTCTGGCAGATGATGCCGTGGACCGACGGGTCCGCGGACAGCTTGTCGAGTTCGCGGGTGACGTCCGCGCCGGTCGGCTTCTCGAGCTGGACCACCCGGCAGTCGACGCCGACCTTCTTCGCGGCACGTTCGATCGAGCGCACGTACCAGGCGGTGGCGTCGTCGTCGGTCGGCACGAGCACGGCCAGCGTCGGGGCGGTGCCCGATTCGCGGAGCTTGGCGGCGGTCTCGGTGACCTCGGCGGTGATGGCGGCGGCGATCGCGCGCCCGTCGATCAGCGTCATCGGGCGAGCCTTTCGCGAACCTGGGCGATCAGGGCGTCGGCGCGCCCGGCGGCGGGGGTGTACTCGGTGAGGCGGGCCTCGGTCTCCTTGCGGAGCTGCTCGTCCGCCATGGACGCGAGGTTGACCTCGACGTTGACCACGCCCGATTCGAGCGCGGACTTCGCGGACGAGGCCGCGACCGCGATGTCGGAGATGACGTTGGTGTTGGCGCCTTCGAGGATCGAAGCGGCGACGTCGATGACCTCGGCGGCGAGGGCGGCCGTGCGCAGCGGCACCTCGGCGGCGCCGACCAATGCGGCCTGGATCGCGGCGGTGCGCGCCTGCTTCTCCTCGTCGGTGGCCTTGGGCAGCTTGTACGCGGCGACCACGGCGTCGAACGCGGCGGCGTCGTCGGCGGCGAGGCCGAGCGCGCGGGCCCGGAGGTCCTCGGCCTTGCCCAGCGCCTCGGTCATGGTGGCTTCGTGCTCGGCGTACTTCGGCTTGCCGATGGTCAGGTTGCACACCATGGAGACCAGGGCGGCACCGACCGCGGCGTTCATCGCGGCACCCGCGCCACCACCGGGCGTCGAGGCCTTCGATGCCAGCTCGTCGAGCCACTGACCGACCGGTTGAGCCTCCACGCGATGTTCCCTTCCCGCTGGTTCTGCCGTCGCGCCGAAGCCTACCCGGGGGTTGCGGGACAGCCGGAAGGCCACCTTCGCGTCGGCGAAGGTGGCCTTCGAGCAGCGGGTCAGGACCGCTGGTACTCCTCCCAAGTGAGCTTCGGCGAGACGGCGGGTCCGTCGTCGGCGCCGCGGCCGGCGAGGCCGTTGTAGCCGAGGTAGTAGTCGCCGGCCTGGTGCTGCGCGCCCGACGACAGGTCCGGATCGGACAGTGCGATGGCGTGGATGTGGTAGGCGAAACCCTGGTCCGGCGTCCGGACCCAAGCCGCGAAGCCCACCTGGCGCAGCTTCCGCGCGACGTCGGTCCGTGTGGTCGAGGACATGCCCTCGACGCCGATGTCGAGCGCGCCGCCACCGTCGTGCGTCCCGGCCGAAGCGCCGACGCCGCCGGGGTTGTACGAGCCCTGCGTGATGGTGAGCTGCCTGCCGAGCAGACCTTCGGCCTTCACCAGCATCGCCTTGGTCCGGGTGTTCATCGTCTTGCCGTGGTAGGTCAGGCGGCTACCCGCCGAGACCACCGCGGTGACGGTGTACCGGCCCTCGCCCAGCTTCTCGAGCGACGTCTTGCCCGGCAGGCCGGAGGCGTCGATCCCGGTGTAGCCCAGCGACTTCTGGTAGCTGGAGTACGCCGTGATCGTCGACGTGCCGAAGTGGCCGTCGACGTACTGCTGGGCGAGCAGCCCCTTGGCGGCCAGCGCCTGCTCCACCAGGAGAACACTGTCCTTGGCCCCGGGAGTCAGGGCGCTGTCCGCCCGGCGCGGGTCGATCTGTGCGGCCTTGAGCACCGCTTCCATGCTGGCCGCGGGCAACAGGTCCGCGGTCACCTCGGCGCTGGCCGGTGCGGCCACGCCGAGGGAGAGCGCGGCCGCTGTCGCGAGCACGGCTACCTTGGTCAACAATTCCTGCCTCCTGGACTAACCGACGTTCGTCCGGTCAGCATGGGCAGCGGGAATACAAGGTCCGTACAAACGAACGTTCCTCAGGTTTGGTCCTGGCCGGTGACGAACAAGGTCACCTCCTCGGCCAAAGTCCGGCAATCGGCGTCCTCGATGTGTTTGGCCGCTTCCCGCTCGAGCGGGCGCAGCCGGTCTCTCGTACGCACCGATTTGAGCGTTTCGGCGCTTTCGATCGCTTGGACGCCGACGGACAGCGCCTCGTCGCCGTCCCCGCCGAGAACGTGCCCCGTGGCCAGCATGGACAGGCACAGCGACCGGCTGCGCGCCATTTCCGGGCCGTATCCGCGAACGGCGTCGGTGAGTGCGTCGATGGCCAGTCCGGTATGACGGCCACCTATGCGCAACGCCAGGTCGATGTGCACCGAGCCCGCCATCGCGGAAACGTCGACCTCGCTGAAGAACCTCGCCCAGTCGGGTGGCTCGGCTTCATCCTTTTCGGCGAATTCCTCGCCTGCGCGATCCATCAGTCCGACGGCGAGGTTCGCGTCGCCTTTCTTGGCATAGGCCCAGCCCTGATTCGCACTCAGGATGCTCGCGGCCAGCTTCGAACCGGCACGCCTCGCGGCGAGCCTGCCCAGTTCGAATTGGGTGAGGGCTTCGTCCGGGGCACCGTAGTGCAGATCGATCCTGCCCCGCCGGTAATGGATGTTCGCGATCAATTCGGCGTTTTCGCCGTCGGCGGCGAGCTTCAGCGCCACATCGAGATGGTGCTGCGCGGCACCGACGTGACCGCTGTCGAAACAGGCCCACCCGGCGAGGTTGTGCAGGTCCGCGACCGCGGAGAAAAGCCTGACCCGCACCGGTTCCGAGATCGACGTCGCGAGCATCCGGTGGCCGCGATGGATCCGGACCACGACGGCGTCGCGGCACATCCCGCCCCCGCATTGGTAGTCGACGGCGCGGAGTGCCTTCGTCTGTGTTTCCAGCGCCTCGACATCACGGTTTCCCACCCGGTCCGGAGCGAGGTGGCGGCGAGCGGTGACTTCGGGATCTACCATGGTCAATTAGCCCCTGACGTAACCCCCAGGCGCGATTTTCGTGGTCTCAAAGCCTAACCCGGGACGAGTGCCGCCGCGACCGTCTCGCTTCGAACGTCAACGTGCACGCAGGTATGAAGACAGGTAGTTGTACGGGTGTGGTCCAGGCAGGGACGAGCGCAACCTGATAGGACTTCCAGTGGATGCCGAAAGGTCGAGACCCACATGGTGCTACGTGCTTCACCGCCTTCGCGAGCCCGTCTCCGGCTGGTCTCCTCGGAGGACGCGCGTACGACGCCCTGGGTGGGCGGCCGTCTGGACCGGTACGGCGAGATCGCCGACCGGCGGCTGGCTGCGATCCTCGCCGCCGAGGACGTGGCGGAGGAACACGGGCTGAGCGCACACGTGCGCACCACCTGTTACGTGCACCGCTGCTGGCTGCACCAGTGCATCTCCGATCCGCTGCACGTACTGGTCGTCACGGGGCACCGCTGGTGCAGGCGCTGCGACCGCACGATCGACGTCGAGGTCGACGAGACCCTTCCGGGATCGGTCGAACTCTCTTGCGACGGCTGTGGTGTCCCGCCGGACACGGTCGCGAACCGTGAAGTGCTCTTCGCCTGCCGGAGCAGCCTCATGGCCATGCACGGAGGCGACGCGTCGACGCTCTATGTGGTGCCGGAAAGCTGAATCCGGATTGGGCTGACCGAGCGAACAGGCCCATCGCCTCGTTGACCGCCGGTCGCGGGCGTCCGTACGGTTCAGAGGTGGGTACCGCGGCCGCAGCAGGCCGGCCGGGCAACCTCCCCGCCGGGACCACGAGTTTCGTAGGTCGGAAAGAGGACGTCGCAGAGGTCAAGAGACTGCTGTCCAAGGCAAGACTGGTGACCTTGACCGGGGTCGGCGGTGTCGGCAAGACGAGGCTGGCCCTGCATACCGCCGCCGAACTGCGCCGGGCCTTCCCCGACGGTGCCTGGCTCGTCGAACTCGCGGATCTGTCCGACCCGGATTTGCTGGCTCACACGGTGCTGGAGGCGCTGGGCGTCCGTGACGACACGGGTCGCGACAAAGCGGACGTGCTCGCGGATCACCTGAGGGCGCGCCGGATCCTGGTGATCCTGGACAACTGCGAGCATCTGATCGAGGTCTGCGCGGCGTCGGCGGACCGGCTGCTGAGGGCGTCGCCGGGGCTCCGCTTCCTCGCCACCAGCAGGGAACGGCTCGGGATCCCGGGAGAGCACCTCTGGCAGGTCGCGCCGTTACCGCTGCCTGATCCGCTGGTCCCGCTGCCATCGGAGGCATGGCGTGGCTATCCCGCGATGACGTTGTTCGCCGAACGGGCGGCCGCCGTCGAGCCGGGGTTCGCCGTCACCGACGAAAACCAGGGGTTGGCCGCGAACGTGTGCCGGATGCTCGCGGGGATACCGCTGGCGATCGAACTGGCCGCGGTCCGGGTCCGGGTGCTGTCGCTCGAAGAGCTGGCGACCCGGCTGGCGGACAGCTTCCATCTGCTCGCCAAGGGTGAACGCGGCGGACTGCCCCGGCATCAGACTCTGCTGGCGGCGGTGGAATGGAGCCACGACTTGTGCGGAGCCGCCGAGCGGGTCCTCTGGGCGCGGGCCTCGGTGTTCGGTGGTGGGTTCGGCTTGCACGCGGCCGAATCCGTCTGCTCGGGCGACGGGTTGCCCGCTCATTCGGTGCTCGGGCATCTCGCCGGGCTGGTGGACAAGTCGGTCCTGCTCTTCGAACGCGACGGCGACCGGACGAGGTACCGGCTGCTGGAGCCGCTTCGCCAGTTCGGCAGGGCGAAGCTCCACGCTATGGGCGACGAGGACGAGGTCCTGCGCCGTCATCGGGACTACTACCTCGCGCAGGCCGAGCAGAGCGAGCGGGAATGGTTCGGGCCGAAGCAGGCGGAGATCTTCGCGCGCACCAAACTGGAGCACGCGAACCTGCGCGCCGCGCTCGACTATTGCCTCGCCACGCCGTCCGAAGGCAGGACCGGGTTGAAGCTGGCGGGCACGTTGTGGTTCTACTGGGCGGGTTGCGGTGTGCTGGGCGAGGGGAGGCACTGGCTCGACCACGCGCTGGAAGCCGTCCCCAACGGCGGAGAAGACCGCTTGAAAGCCTTATGGGTCAACGGATACGTCTCCACCCTGCAGGGTGACGTCCCGCGTGCGGTGACCTTGCTGGGGGAGTGCCGCACGGAAGCGGGCAGGGCGGGGAACGAGGCGGCGCTCGCTTACGCGATCCACCGCCTGGGTTGCAACGCGCTGGTCGGCGACGACGTCGGCTACGCGAAGGACCTGTTCGAGGACGCCCGGATCCGCTATCGGCGGCTGGGCGAGATGAACGGCAACGTGATGCTGGCCGGAATCGAGATGGCGATCGCGTCGATCTTCCTCGGCGAACTGGAGGAGGCCGCGGCGTTGTGCGAAGAGGCGCGCGCGATCGGTGCCGCGCACGGCGAGGAATGGGCCTACGCCTACGCGATCTACGTACTGGCGTTCGTGGCGCTGAGCCGGGGCGAATTCGAGCAGGCGACCGGGTACGCGCGCAGCTGCCTGAGGATCAAGCGCACCTTCAACGATCTGCTCGGCATGGTGCTGTCGATCGAGGTGCTCGCGTGGATCGAGTCGTCGCTGCGGCACTGGGTGCGCGCGGCGACCTTGCTCGGCTGCGCGGGGCGGATCTGGCGATCGGTCGGCTATCCGATGTTCGGCTCGAAGTACTTCGGCGCCCCGCACGGTGACTGTGAGGCACGGACTCGGGAGGCGCTCGGCGACAGCCGGTACGCGGTCCTGTCGCGGTACGGGAGCGAGTGCACCTTGGAGGAGGCCGTCGCCTTCGCGCTCGACGAGGCCGAGGCGGTAGAGAGTGGTCCCGTCGCCGAGGTCGAGACGGTACTCACCGACCGGGAGCGCGAGGTCGCGGTCTTGATCACCGACGGCTTGTCCAACCGGGAGATCGCCGATCGGCTGGTGATCTCGCGTCGCACCGCCGAGGGCCACGTCCAGCGCATCCTGCGGAAACTGAGCTTCGATTCCCGCGCGCAGATCGCCGCCTGGGTGACCCAGACGGCCGAGCGCGGTGAGCGGAACGGCGGCATCCGACGGGTCCTCCCGGAGTAGACAGTGGTTTGGACCACCACTGTTATCGAAGCGTGATCTGGACATATCGCACGGACGGCTACTTTGTTGTGGCGCGCAACGAATTGCTTCGCCCGTGGATTTCCAACGCCGGAGGTGTCACGACGTGAACCGGATCTTTGTGCAGCCCAAACGGCGGAAAGGGGTCCGAGGCACGCTCGCCCTCGGCCTTTCCGCACTCCTGATCGCCGCCGGGCTCGGCGGTGCCACCGCCGCGGCGGCCGACTACAGCCAGAGCGCCGCGTCCTTGAACGCGACCCAGGCGCAGTTCTCCTTCACGCCGGCGAGCCCCGCGCGCTACGTCGACATCCACTACACCGGTGTCCCGGGAGTGGGGCAGCAGAACGTCCGCATGACCGACAACGGGGGCACGTGGCGGCACACCGTCGGCTCGCTGTCGGCGGGCACGGTGCTCGACTACTGGTTCACCTACGAGAAGAACGGGCCGCAATACGACACCCCGCACTTCACGTACACCCACGCCGGCGGCGGTACGACCGTCGCGTCGCCGACGTTCGATCCACCGGGCGGCAGTTACCCGAGTGCCCGCTCGGTGACCCTGTCGAGTGCGACCGCGGGCGCGACGATCCGGTACACAGTGGACGGTTCCACGCCGACGGCGTCGTCCACTCTGTACACCGGGCCGATCACGGTCTCCGCGTCCTCGACGATTTCCGCGATCGCGCTCAAGTCGGGCTCGGCGAACTCCTCGGTGGCGTCGGCGAGCTACACGATCGGATCGACACAGGCGACCTGCCCGGCTCAGGCCGAGGTCCCGGACTTCGGTCCCAATGTGCGGATCTTCGACCCCGGCATGTCGGCGTCGTCGATCCAGTCCCGGCTCGACGCGGACTTCAACGCGCAGAAGGACACCCTGACCGCGCAGTTCACCGAACGCCGGTACGCGCACCTGTTCAAACCCGGCGTGTACAACGGCATCCACGACAACGTCGGCTACTACACCTCGGTCGCGGGGCTCGGGCAGAACCCGGGCGACGTGGTGATCAACGGTGACGTGACCGTCGACGCGTTCAACGAGTCGGACAAGGGCGTGGCGCTGCAGAACTTCTGGCGCTCGGCGGAGAACCTCGCCGTCGTCCCGAGCAGCGGTTCGACCCGCTGGGCCGTCGCGCAGGCCGCGCCGTTCCGCCGGATGGACATCCGCGGCGGGCTGCAGCTCTATCCGGCCAGCTACGGGTTCGCCAGCGGCGGCTACACCGCCGACACCAAGGTGTCCGGTCAGACCGCGTCGATCTCGCAGCAGCAGTGGTACACCCGCGACAGCAGCTACGGCAGCTGGGACGGCGGGGTCTGGAACATGGTCTTCTCCGGGACGAGCGGCGCTCCCGCGAACACCTTCCCGAACCCGCCGGAGACGACGCTCGGCACCACGCCGGTGTCCCGCGACGTGCCGTATCTCTACCTCGACGGCTCCGGCAAATACCGCGTGTTCCTGCCTTCCTTGCGCACCAACGCTTCCGGGCCGAGCTGGGTCAACGGTGGCACGCAGGGCGCTTCGCTGCCGATGAGCCAGTTCTACGTCGTGAAGGCGGGGGACACGGCGGCGTCGATCAACACCGCGCTTTCGCAGGGCTGCAACCTGTTCTTCACGCCGGGCGTCTACCACCTGAACCAGACGCTCAACGTGACCAAGGCGAACACCGTCGTGCTCGGCGTCGGCTACCCGACGCTGGTGCCGGACAACGGCGTCGAGGCCATGAAGGTCGCCGACGTGGACGGCGTCCGGCTCAAGGGTCTGTTGTTCGACGCAGGAACGACCAACTCGCCGTCGCTGCTTACGGTCGGCCAGGCGGGCTCGACGGCGAACCATTCGGCGAACCCGGCGACCGTGCAGGACGTCTTCTTCCGGATCGGCGGCCAGATCGCGGGGAAGGCGACGAACAGCCTGATCGTCAACAGCCGTGACACGATCATCGACCACATCTGGGCCTGGCGGGCCGACCACGGCAACGCGGGCACCTACGGCTGGACGGTCAACACCGGCGACACGGGCGTGGTCGTGAACGGCGACAACGTGCTGGCGACCGGCCTGTTCGTCGAGCACTACCAGAAGTACCAGGTGATCTGGAACGGCCAGAACGGCAGGACGATCTTCTTCCAGAACGAGATCCCTTACGACGTCCCGGATCAGGCGGGCTGGAAGAGTCCCAACGGGCTCAACGGGTACGCCGCCTACAAGGTGGGGGACAACGTGACCACGCACGAGGCGTGGGGCCTGGGCAGCTACTGCTTCTTCAACGACAACCCGGCGGTGAACCTTTATCACGCGTTCGAGGTACCGAACCGCTCCGGCGTCCGGTTCCACAACATGGTGACGGTCTCGCTCAACTACAAGGGGACCATCACGCACGTGATCAACGACGCGGGGGCGGTGACGCCACCGGACACGCGGCCGAGCAACCTGGTGAGCTACCCGTAAGGCCGGGCCGAAGGGCGCTTTCCCCGCATGCCACGCAGGGGAAGTGCCCTTCGGCTTCTCGTATAACGCCCTATACCGCGCAGCGATGGGCATTCGCCATCATCCATGGTTAGGCTCAAAGCCATGACCAGCAGCGATGCCCCCGCCGTCGTCGAAGAACTGCGCGCCCTCTTCCGCTCCGGTGTCACGAAACCGGTGGACTGGCGGCGAGCGCAGCTCACCGGCCTGCGGAAGCTCCTGTCCGAGCAGGCCGACGTCTTCCTCAAGGCGCTCTACGCGGATCTGCGCAAGAACGCCGCGGAAGCGAAGCGCGCGGAGATCGCTCTCGTGCGCAACGAAATCGATCACACGCTGGAGAACCTCGACTCCTGGCTGAGCCCGGAGCCCGCCGGCCTCCCGTACCCGCTGCGGCCGGGCGACGGACGCGTCGTTCGTGAGCCGCTCGGGGTCGCGCTGATCATCGGGCCGTGGAACTACCCGCTGCAACTCGTGCTCGCGCCGCTGGTCGGAGCGCTGGCCGCGGGCAACTGCGCGGTCGTGAAGCCGAGCGAACTGTCCCCGAACACCTCGGCCGCGATCGCGGAGCATCTGCCGAACTACGTCGAGGGCGTCCGTGTCGTCGAAGGCGCGATCCCCGAGACGACGGCGTTGCTGGAGCAGAAGTTCGACACCATCTTCTACACCGGGAACGGGACGGTCGGCCGGATCGTCATGGCCGCGGCGGCGAAGCATCTCACGCCGGTCACGCTGGAGCTGGGCGGTAAGAGCCCGGCGATCGTCGAGCCGGGAGCGGACCTCGCAGTGACCGCGCAGCGGCTGGCGTACGGCAAGTTCGCCAACGCGGGCCAGACGTGCGTCGCGCCCGACTACGTCCTCGCGATCGGCGACACCGGTCCGAAGCTGGCGGAGCACCTGGCCGAGACCGTCCAAGCGATGTTCGGCGAGGACCCGGCCGCCAGCGACTCCTACGGCCGCATCATTTCGACCAGGCATTACGACCGGCTCGCCGCCTTGCTGGACAACGGAACCGTGGTGGTCGGCGGCCAGGCCGACCGCGACGAGAAGTACATCGCGCCCACCGTGCTCACCGGTGTTTCGCCGGACGCCCCGGTGATGCGGGACGAGATCTTCGGCCCGATCCTGCCGATCATCGACGTCCCCGACGTCGACGCGGCGCTGGCGTTCGTCAACGAACGCGACAAGCCGCTGGCGCTGTACGCCTTCACCGAATCGGAGGAAACGAAGCGCAGGATCGAGACGGAGACGTCGTCAGGCGGACTGGTGTTCGGCGCGGCGATCATCCACCTCGCGGCGCCGGAACTGCCGTTCGGCGGCGTGGGCGAGAGCGGGATGGGGCGTTACCACGGGCGATACTCGATCGACAACTTCAGTCACGTGAAAGCCGTGCTGGACAAGCCGCTCGCGGGGTGAATCCGCCGGGCCGCGGTGCCCCGCCCGAGTAGCCCGGTTTGTGCGGTTTCGCGAAGGGGTCGTGAGTGGCAAGTGTCGTTAGAGCCTGTCTGTGATCCCGCCGGTGGGCATGGGTCGGGCCTCTGCTAGTGATCTAGACACCACATCATGATCATGACCAGCAGAGGCCCGATCT
>NZ_JBIWKX010000028.1:62181-105885 GCF_044765885.1 Amycolatopsis sp. NPDC102389 | reverse complement strand
GGCGGCCCCCTCCGGGGGGGGGGGGGTGTGGTGTTGGTGTAAACCCCCACACCCCCAACTCACGACCTACCCGCACCGACCATGCCACGTTTGACTTACCCCTCAAAATAACGACACTTGCCACTCACGACCCCCGCACGAAATCCCTCAAAGCACCCAAATCGGTCACTTTAGGCCGAGGAGGCGTCCTTTGTGGGCATTCTTCGGCAAGCTCACTCCTGCCACCCAGATCATCACGCCACCATTGCCTTGCCCCTCACTCACGAGGCGCACCGTCAGAAAGTCCCGTCCGCGGCGACGTCCCGGTCCAGCCAGAGATCCTCCAGCGCCGCCCGCACCTCCGCGCCACGAGAGGCGGCCAACGCGACGGCGCCCAGATTGTCCTCCAGCTGAGCCATCCGGCTCACCCCGAACAACACGTTCGCCACCGGCTCGTACGCGAGACAGAACGCGAGTGCCAGCTGCGACGAGCTCACCCCGAAGTCCTCGGCCACGGCGGCGACGCGCGAGGCCGCGTCCCGGATCGACTCCCGGATCCCACCCATGTCCGCGCCGATCTTCCGCTCCGGGGTCTTGCCGAGCAGCACGCCGCCCTCGAACACGTCCGACGCCTGGAGCGTCAACCGCCCGGCCTCGAAATGCTTGCCATAGAAGGACCCTTCCGCCATCGAGCGACGAGCGACGCTGTACTTCAGCTGCGCGAAGGACGGCGCGGGAAGGCCTTCACGCACGGCGAACTCCAGCGCGAGATCGAGATCCGGGGCCTGCCAGTTGTTCACGCCCCAGACGTCGAAACGGCCGAGCCTGATCTGTTCGGCCACCTCGGTGACGATGCGCGGGATGTCCGGCCGTTCGAAGTAGTCGCCGACCACGACGGCTTCCGCGCGATCGACGCCGACGCGGTCGAACGAGGTCTCGAGCTGCTCGGCGAAACCGGTGTTCGGGTAGTCCCAGAGCCAGAGTTTGCCGCACAGCTGGTACTCGTCGCGCTTGATCCCGGCCGCCCGAACGGCCTCGCCGAAGAGAAGATCCGTGCGCGACTGTTCGGAGTGCGGCCCCATGTTGTAGTGGGCCACGTCGAACAGCGTGATCCCGGAGTCGACGGCGTACCGGATCAGGCGCACCGCGTCGTCGAAATCCATGCGGTCCCAGGTGTTCCAGGATCCCAGGCTCAGCGCCGAAGTGGCGAAACCGAGCCCGTTCTGTTTCTCGTCCACGAGTTTTCCTTTCGCTGGCAACGGAAACAAGTTTTAGTCTACGATCGTAGAATGAACAAGAGACTCGTAGTGGTGACCGGCGGCGCCAGTGGCATCGGCCGCGGAGTCGCCGAAGCCTTTCAGTCCTCGGGTGATCGTGTGGTCATCGCCGACGTCGACGCCCGGGCGGCCCACGACCTCGCCGCCGAACTCGGCGCGGAGCACGTCGAACTCGACATCTCCGATCCCGGTTCGGTCGACGCGGCACTGGCGCTGGTCACCGATCGGTTCGGCCCGGTCGAGGTCCTGGTCAACAACGCCGGTCTCGCCGGTGGCGGCGGACCGCTGGTGGGGCTGGACATCGGCGTCTTCGACCTGTGCATGCGGGTGAACTTCCGCGGCACCTTCCTGATGACCCGCGCGATCGGCGCGCACATGGTCGAGACGGGTACCCGTGGCGCCATCGTCAACATCACCTCCATCGGCGCCCGGCAGCCGACCCCCGGGCTCGGCCACTACGAGGCGACCAAGGCCGCCGTCGAGGCGCTCACCCGCTCGGCCGCGCTCGAGCTGGCACCGCACGGCATCCGGGTCAACGCCGTCGCGCCCGGCCCGGTGCTCACGCCGATGACGGCCGGATTCGCCTCCGACACCGCCGCCCGCGCGGCTTGGGAAGCGAGGATTCCGTTGGGAACCATCGCTTCCGTCGCCGACGTGGTGCCGTCAGTCCTGTTCCTCGCCTCCGCCGACGCCGGCCATCTGACCGGAGTGAGCCTCCAGGTCGACGGCGGGCAACTGCTCACCTGAGTACACGACGCGGCCGCCGGACACGGTGAGTTCCACACCGACGTCCGGCAGGTCCGCGAACGCGACCTCGAGCGGATTCGCCGCCAGCACGCAGAAGTCCGCGACACGGCCCACGGTCAGCGATCCCTTCCAGTCCGCCGCACCGTCTTGCTCGGCGGCCGCGACCGTGTAGCAGCGCAGCAACCGGGCCATCAGCCCAGCGTCCACTTCGGACGCGTCCAGCATCCGGGCCGCCGCCGCGATGTGCACCCGCCAATCAGGGGTCACCACCGGCGCGTCGCTGCTCAGGGTCAGCGGGACGTCCGACGCCAGCATTTCCGCCAGCGGCCAGGCGCGGGCGCCGACCTCGGCACCGAGGGCGTCCGTCAGCATTCCCCGCATCGCCACCGCGATCGCGGGCTGCGTGGTCAGGCCGACCCCCGCCGAGGCCATCCGCGCCAGCTGATCCGGCGTCACCAGATCGCCGTGCACCAGGTGATCGCCGCGGCGAAGCGACCCGAGCGCGGCCTCGATGCTGCGATCCCCCGTGGCGTGCACGGCGACCGTCATCCCGGCGTCATGGGCCAGCCGGATCATCTCGGCCAGATTGCCCGCACGACCCGGATCGTCGTCGCCGTCGACGAGGAGAGCGCCGTGCGAACCGTCGGTGTAGCAGTGATGCGTCCACGCGGAGCGCATCGGCGGAATCCCGTCGGCGAAGATCTTCACGCCGGGCACGGTGAGCCACAACGGATTCGCGACAGGTGGCGTGGTCGCCAGACCGCGCTCGAAGTCCGGCAGCGAACTCGCGCCGTCGAGCAGGCCGAACAGCCGCAGCGCGGTCACCCTTGCTCGCAGAAGGCCTTCCTCGGCCAAGGCCGCGTATTCCTCCAGCACTTCGGCGCCGAAACAGCCCGTCTCACCCGGCCCCAGACCAGGTTCGGTGTAGCTCGTGATGCCCAGCGACGCGCACAGATCACCGGCACGCAGGATGGCGGCTCGCCGTTCGGCCGCGGTCCGCACCGTCTTCTCTTCTCCCCCGGTGAATCCGGCACCACCGATGAGCGTGTCCGGCCAGCGGACGCCGAGCCAGGTCGCGTGGAGGTGCGAATCGTTGAGACCGGGCAGAACGGTTCTCCCGGCGAGGTCGATCACCTCGGTCTCCGGGCCGATATGGTCCAGCGCGACGTCGCCGAGGGCGACGATCCGGTCGTCTCGTACGGCCATCGCCCGCACGACGGTGCCCGCCGGGTCGAAAGTGAGCACAGGACCGCCGCGAAGCACGAGCGAAGCGGGACGAATACGTTGCGACGGCATGGTTTCCTCCAGGATCTGGACTTTTTCTCCTACGACTGTAGACTAAAAAGATGGTCAACAGAACCGAAGCGGCGGTGCTCACCGAACACGGCTCCGCGCTCACCTTGCGGGAACTACCGCTACCGGAAGAACCGGAACCGGGCGCCGCGCTGGTCCGGATCACCTGCACCACGTTGTGCGGCACCGATGTGCACCTCTGGTCCGGCCAGATGACCTTCCCGGGCATGCTCCCGATGGTGCTGGGCCACGAAATGGTCGGCGAAGTGGTGGCCGTCGGACCGGGTACCACCGACACCCTCGGCCGCGAGATCGCCGAGGGCGACCGTATCGGCTGGTCCGAATCGACCTGCGGGAAGTGTTACGGCTGCACGATCTTGCGCGAGCCTGTCGCGTGCGAGAAGCGTGGTTACGGGTTTCTTCAACGCTCTGACGTCTTCCCGTACGCGACCGGCGGGCTCGTGCGGTACTGCTACGTGACTCCCGGAGCGGCCAAACTCCTGCTTCCCGACGACGTCAAGGACACTTGGGCCTCGATGTCGGGCTGTGCGGGCAAAACGGTGCTGCGGGCCGTCGCGCGCTCGGGCGGGATCCGCCCCGGGGCGACGGTCGTGGTCCAGGGTGCGGGCGCGCTGGGCGTGTTCGCCACCGCCGTCGCACGGATCTCCGGCGCGGGTGACGTGATCACCATCGGCGGCCCCACCGACCGGCTGAAGACGGCCGAACGTTTCGGGGCCACGGCGACGATCCCGGTCGACGGCCGTACAGAAGAGCGCATCGAGCGCGTCAAGGAACTCACCGGCGGCCGGGGCGCCGACCACGTCTTCGACTTCGCCGGCGGGCCGACCATCGGCGAAGAGGCGGTGGCGTTCGCCTCTCAGCGCGGCACGATCGCGATCGTCGGCTCCACCGGCCCCGCGCCCTCCCCCGTGGCGCTGGGCACGGTGATGGGCAAGGAACTCACGGTCGCCGGGTCGCTCAACGGCGACATCGCCGACTACCACCGCTCGGTGCAGTTCTTCCGCACTTTCGCCGACCGGCTGCCGTGGGACGACCTGTTCAGCGCACCCGTCGGCCTTTCCCAAGCGTCCCAAAGCGTCGAGTCAATGTCGCGGCTCGGCGAACTCAAGGCCGTCATCGACCCCCGTGTTCCCTAGGAGACCTCATGTCAATCCCCCAGCGCCGCATCGGCCGCGACGGCCCGAGCACCGGCGTGCTCTCGCTCGGCTCTTGGCACACCTACGACCGGATGGATTTCCGCGAGGCGGTCGACCTGGTCCGCACCGCGGTCGATTCCGGGATCACGCTCTTCGACGTCGGCGTCTACGGTTTCCCCGGCGCCACACCGGTCTTCACTGACGTGCTGTTCTCCGCGATGGTCCGCGCCGCGGGGCTCCGCCGGGAGGACTACCTGCTTTCGGCCAAGCTCTGGCTGGAGGGTTATCCGGAGCACAACCTTCGCGACCAGCTGGACAACGCGTTGTTCCGCGCCGGGGCCGAGCACGCCGATCTGGTGGTACTGGGCGATCTCCGGCGCGACGACACCGACCTGCACCGGCTGGTGCTGGATCTGAACGAACTCCGCGAGGCCGGGCTCATCCGGCAGTGGGGCGTGAACAACTGGTCCGCCACCACGATCCAGGCCCTGCACGATTTCGCCGCGGCCGAGAACGTACCCGGACCCGCCATCGCGCAGCTGAAGTACAGCGTCGCGCGACGGTCCATTCCGGACGGTGAACCCTTCGAGAAGGTCTTCGGTGAACTCGGGGTCACCCTCCAATCCTCGGACATCTTCGAGGGCGGGATCCTGCTGGGCAAGAACAGCGGCGCGCGCCAGGTGGGCCGCGACCCCGGCGACATCCGTGAACGTATCGCCGCCTCCGCCCCGGCACTGGCGAAGATCGCGGCCGAGCTGGACGCGACGCCGGCGCAGCTGTGTCTCGCGTTCACCCTCACCCATCCGGCCAACACGACCACACTCTTCGGCGCGACGAGCACCCAGCAGCTCAAGGACAACCTGGGCGCCGTCGACCTCGTCGAGCGTGTGGGCGCGGAACAGCTTCGCGAGCTCGTCGAGCCGTATTGGGCCGACCGCGGCGTCGTGGACCCGGAGGGACCGTGACCGCCTTCGATCCCGAACTCGCCGAAGCTCTGACCGGGCTGCCCTCCGGGCCGCCGCTGGGCGCCGAATCGCTGGCGGAGATCCGTCGGGCGTTGGCCGAGGGGAACCTGAGCTGTGCCGAGGCCATCGGCGACCGGGATCTCGTCTGGGAAGATCGCCAGGTACCCGGCACCGACGTGGTCGTCACCGTCGTCAAGCCAAGGAACGCGAAGGGCGCACCGGGGTTCTACAACATCCACGGCGGCGGCATGGTGCTGGACAACCGCTTCGCCGACCTGCCCCGGATGGTCGCCCTGGTCGAGGAGTTCGGCTTCGTCGCGGTGACCGTCGACTACCGGCTCGCCCCCGAACACCCGCATCCGGCGCCGATCGAAGACTGCTACGCGGGCCTGACGTGGATGGTCGAGCACGCGGCCGAACTCGGTTTCGATCCCGGACGGCTGATCGTCGGTGGCGGCAGCGCGGGCGGCGGGCTCAGCGCGGGGATCGCCTTGCTGGCCAGGGATCGCGGCGGTCCGGCGCTGGCGGGCCAGCTGCTGCTGTGCCCGATGATCGACAGCCGCAACGATTCGGCGTCCACAGTGGAATTCGCGGAACGCGGAGTGTGGGGACGGGAAGCCAACGAGTTCGGCTGGCGATCACTCCTCAATGGACAGACCTCGCCGTACGCGGTCCCGGCGACCGCGGAAGACCTCGCCGGGCTCCCGCCCGCCTTCATCGAGGTCGGCGCAGCCGAGATCTTCCGTGACGAGGACGTCGACTACGCGCGGCGCCTCTGGCAGGCGGGTGTGCCCACCGAACTGCACGTCTGGGCGGGCGCCTACCACGGTTTCGACCGGTTCGCCCCGGACAGCGAGGTGACCCGGGCCGCGCTCGCCGCCCGGGCCTCCTGGCTGCGCCGCACTATCGGCCGAGCATGAACCTGGCGGCCTGCTCGCCGACCAGCACCGCCGGCGCGTTGGTGTTGCCCGTGGTCACCCGCGGCAGCACCGACGCGTCGGCGATCCGGAGCCCGCTCAGCCCGTGCACGGCGAGCTCCGGATCGACCACGGAATCCGCGTCGGTGCCCATCCGGCAGGTCCCGACCTGGTGGTGATAGGTGATCGCGGTCCGGCGGACGTACTCGCGGACATCGGCCTCCGGTCCCGGATACAGCTCTCGGGCGCCCCACTCCTCCGCCAACGCGGACGCGCGGCCGATCTCCCGGCACTGCTCGACCGACGCGACCAGGCTCTCGAAGTCGGCCGGATCCTCCAGCGCGGCCAAATCGATCAGCGGTTCGTCGAGCGGGCTCGGCCCCGAAAGCCGGAGACTGCCCCGGCTGCGCGGCGTGACCATGCCCGCCATCAGCGAGAACCCGGTTTCCGGGCCCGTCATCCACGACTCGTACATCGGCACGCTGAAGTGGATCGGCTGGGTATCCGGCACCGCAAGGCCGGGACGGCTACGCCAGAAGAGATGGGTCTGCGTGACCGAACGGCCGGGCGCGGGCGGGTCGACCCGGCGTCGATCGGTCGCGAAGATGACCGGCGAGAGCAAATGGTCGTGCAGGTTCTTCCCGACGCCCGGCAGCTCCGCGACGACGTCGATGCCGTGCACCTCCAGTTCGTCGATCGGGCCGACCCCGCTGCGCAGCAGGATCGCCGGTGACGCCAGCGCGCCGGCGGCGAGCACGACCTCGTCGGCGAAGACCTTGCGCAGTTCGCCGTCGACCTCGGCCAGCACGCCGGTCACCTTGTCGCCTTCGAAGAGCAACCGGTGCACGAGCGCTCCCGTGTGGACGGTCATCCGCTCGGCGGCGGGCTGCCCGTAGGCGAGCCAGGTGTTGAGCCGTTTGCCGTCGCGCGTGGTGACACGCTGCACCGAAACGCCGTCGAGTTCGTCGCCGTTGTAGTCCGGGTTGAACGGCAGCCCGATCTGCACCGCGGCGTCCACAATGGATTGCTGGATCGGGTGCAGCGGTTCGTTCGGCACGACGTCGAGCAGATCCTTCTCGATCCGTTCGAACACCGGGCGCACGTCGTCCCAGCGCCAGCCGGGCAGGTCCCAGCCGTCGTAGTCGGCCGGGGCGCCGCGCACCCAGATCATCGCGTTGAGCGAATGCGAACCGCCGAGCACCTTGCCGCGCGGCAGATGCAGCCGCCGGTTCGCCGCGTGCGGCTGCGGCACGGTGTAGTAGTCCCAATCCTCGGGCCCGTGCCACAGCTCCCCGGCCCGCGAAGGGTCGTGAATGGCCGGGTTGGTGTCCGGCCCGCCCGCTTCGAGCAGGGTGACCCACGCTCCGGAGTCGGCCAGTCTCCTGGCGACCACCGAACCGGCCGAACCCGCTCCCACCACGATGACGTCCATGTCCCCCACCCTCGCAAGGCGCGAGGACCTCCGGCGGATTCGGTTCGCTGGCCGACAATCGGCGTGCCCTGGCGGGCAAGACCGGGGGCCTCGCGGCGCCCGATACTCGATCACACACCGGTCGAGGAGGAGCTAGCCATGGCCACACGCCTGTTCATCGACGGACAGTGGACCGCCGCGGGAGGCGGGTCCCTGCCGACGTACGATCCGGCCACCGGCCAGGTGATCGAGGAGGTCGGCATCGCGTCGGCCGCCGACGTCGACGCCGCCGTCGGTGCCGCACGCAAGGCACTGAACGACCCCGCCTGGGCGGGACTGCTGCCGGTCCAGCGGGCCGCGCTGCTGTTCAAGCTGGCGTCGCTGGTCGACGAGCACCATGAGGAGCTGGCCGCCCTCGAAACACGCGACCAGGGCCAGCCGATCGGGATCTCCCGCCAGGTCAGCGTCACCGGCGCGGCCGAGCATCTGCGGTACTTCGCGGGCTGGGTCACCAAGATCCAGGGCACCACCAACCCGGTGTCCTTCCCGGACACGCTGCACTACACCCGCCGTGAGCCGGTGGGGGTGAACGCGCTGATCACGCCGTGGAACTTCCCGCTGATGATCCTGGTGTGGAAGCTCGCGCCCGCGCTGGCCACCGGCAACACCGTGGTGATCAAACCCAGCGAGGTCACGCCGCTGACCAGCATCCGGCTGGTGGAACTCGTGCACGAAGCCGGATTCCCGCCGGGCGTGGTCAACCTGGTCACCGGCGACGGCGCGGTGGGCGCGCTCCTGAGCAGGCACGACGACGTCGACCACCTGTCCTACACCGGGTCGACCGCGGTCGGGAAGCTGATCACGGCGGCCAGCGCGGAGTCGAATCTCAAGCGGCTCACCCTCGAACTCGGCGGCAAGGCGCCCAGCATCATCGCGGGCGACGCCGACATCGACGCCGCCGTGGCGGGCAACCTCGCGGGTGCGACGCTGAACAGCGGTCAGGTCTGTGCCGCTTACACCCGGTTCTTCGTGGAGCGGAAGCGCGAACAGGAGTTCGTCGCGAAACTGGCCGCCGGGCTCGAAGGCCTCAAGCTCGGGCCGGGACTCGACGAGACCACCCAGCTCGGGCCCCTCGTGTCCGCCAAGCACCGCGAGCATGTGGACTTCCTCGTCTCCACCGGCAGCGAGCAGGGCGCGGAGCTGGTCACCGGCGGCAAACCCGTCGACCGCGACGGCTACTTCTACTCGCCGACGCTGTTCGCCGGTGTCGCCGACGACATGACGATCATGCGCGAGGAGATCTTCGGACCGGTCCTCGCCGTCACCGCCTACGACGACCCGGACGAGTTGCTGGCGCGGGCGAACGACACCGAGTACGGGCTCGCGGCCACCGTGTGGACTCGGGATCTGGGCGTCGCGCAGCGGTTCGCCAACGGCATCCGGGCAGGCGCGGTGTTCGTCAACATGCCGCCGATCCCCGACATGGCCGCGCCGTGGGGCGGCTACAAGGCGTCGGGCTGGGGCCGTGAGATGGGGCCGTGGGCGATCGACGCGTACACCGAGATCAAATCAGTCTGGCTGCACTACTCGTGACCGCGGGCGACGCGGTGAACTCGACCGCGATGAGCAAATCGCAGATCGCCTACCACTGGATCAAGGCGAGGATCGACGACGGCACCTTCTCCCCCGGCTACCGCCTCGTGTTCGGGCAGATCGCACAGGAACTCGGGGTCAGCACCGTGCCCGTGCGCGAGGCGGTCCGGCGGCTGGAGGCCGAGGGGCTGGTGACCTACGAGCACAACATCGGCGCGCAGGTCGCGATGGCCGACGAGAGCGACTACCAGCACACGATGCAGACGCTCGCGCTGGTCGAGGGCTACGCCGCCGCGCTGGCCGCGCCCTCCCTGCCCGGCGCCGCACTCGACGAGGCCAAGGGACTCAACGCGGAACTGACCGCGTGTCTCGACAACTTCGAGCCGTCGCGGTTCACCGCGCTGAACCGCGACTTCCACCGTGTCCTGTTCGGCACCTGCCCCAATCCGCAGGTGCTCGACCTGGTCAACCGCGGCTGGAACCGGCTGGCCGGACTGCGCACGTCGACGTTCAGCTTCGTCCCCGGCCGCGCGCACGAATCCGTGCAGGAGCACCAGAACATCCTCGACCTGTTCGACCGGAACGCGCCGGCCGGGGAGATCGAACTGGCCGTGCGCGAGCACCGGTTGACCACTTTGGAGACGTTCCTGGCCTGGCGGCACCCTTAGGCCGGGACCGCCTCCGGTGGCGGGAAGGCGTAGAAACGCACGGAAAGTTCCTTCTCGTCCGCTGCCGGACGACGACGGCGACGGCAGTACCGCGTGATCAGCTCGCGGTATTCCGCTTCCAGTTCCCGGAATTCCGCCTCGGTCAGCCGAGTCGAGGTTCGCTGCGCCGTCGCCCACGGGCCGAACTCGTCGCGGTGCTCCGCCGCCCAGGACAGCAAGGCGACCTCGTTCGCGTACTTGGCGTCGAGGAACGCTGTGACCCGCTCACGGTCCTCACCGTCGTAGTCGTCCGGCTTCGGCTCGCGCAGATCCTGCGGGATCGAGAGCCAGTTCCCTTTCCGGTCACGGCGTACGAAACCGTTGTCCTGCAGGGTTTTCAGGCATTCGGCGACTTCGGCGCGCTTCAACCCGGTCCGGTACGCGACGTCCTCCTCGGCGGCGGGAAGCTCGCGCGTCACCAGGTGGTAGCGGGGGTCATCGCGCATCGCGATGTCGTTCAGGTTCACCGACCGCTTCGGCAGCGCGTCACTCAACAACCGCCTCGCGGCGAGGGCCAGCAACACGGCGACCGGGATCTCGACGAGGACGGCGAGCGCGACACTGCTCCACCGCTCGGACGACGTCCAGCCGAGCATGACGTCGAACCACGCGTCGCAGCACAACATCGCGGCCGTCGCCGACAGCAGCGGCACGGCCGCCCGGCGGCGACGCAGCCCGAGCCACGCTCCGGCCGCGAAGCAGAGCAGGAGCGCGATGTCGAATCCGACCCAGGCCGCGCGCCACTGACCGGTGTCGTACCGGTCGGGCAGGGTGTGCGCGAGGTAGACGGTCCAGGGCACGAGCAGGACCGCCGCGCCCGCGAGCACCGTCAGCAGTATGCGTCGGATCATGATCACAACGGTAGAAGCGGGCTGCGATGGGAACATCCGGGCTTTTCCCTGGTCCGGCCTCAGGGTCGCCGCGCTAGCGCGGAAGCGAAGTGCCCCAGACCAGGAACCAGAAGGCCACGAACACCAGGAGCAGCCAGCGCGGCGCGGCACGGCTGCCCGCGAGTTTGGGCAGCCCGCGATCGGTGACCTCCTGTATCCGGTCGACGATCCTCATGACCACACCGCCGTAGTCGTAGACGACCTGCGGAGGGATATGGCCCGCCCGCCGGAAGGCGCGGCTGAGCGCCCAGTCGGGCACGAGCAGCACGAACCGCAAGCCTTCGGCGACCTTCCTGACGGGCCGGCGCAGGGCGTTACCCGCCCAAGGCACGACGTACGTGACGACCAGCCACGCGATGAGATAGCCGAAGGCGGCCGCGTAGACGAAGCCGAGGAGGATCCTGAACCACAGCGCGAACCCCAGCCGGTCCGCGGCCTCGTCGAGCAGACCGAAGAGATCACCGATCAGCGGCAGGTCTGAGATCGGGTTCACGGGAACGTCACTAGGCATCGTCGTCTTCGTCGTCCTCGTCATCATCGTCGTCGTCCACGCGGCGGCTCGTGACGCGGCTTGGCGGCGGATTCTCGTCGACCGCGGCCGGCCTGCGCGCGGCGAGCGGATTGACGTCGCCGATGTGGCCCGAGACCGTCCTGGCCGCGTCGTTCATGATCTCCTTGACGTCGTGACGGTTGACCAGTTTTTCCTTGATCAACATGTCCAGGACGTCGCGTGCCTTCTCCGAGTTCCTGTCCTTCTCCCGCAACACCAGTTCGATCACGGCCTTGGCGTCGTCGCCGTGTCCGGAAAGGACCATGGCGAGCATGCTCATGTTGTCGTTGTGCAGAGCCTTGGCGTACATTTCCATCCGCTGCTGCTTCAACGCGAGATCGTTCTGCTCCCTGAGCATCGACAGTTCCCGATCGTGAGCGGTGACCCGAAGCTCCTCCACATGCCTTCGCTGTCCGGCTTCGGGATCGATCAGCACCGAGCAGCGGTCGATCACCAGCGCCGAAGACACGACGATCGGCTTGCCTCGGTAGATCGCGTTGACCTCGGCCTCCGCCCGGGCGTTCTCGGTGAGCGAGAACTTGCGGGTCACCGCGCGCAACTGCCCCTCGAGTGCACGCTGCACTTGTCCGACCGGATCGTTCAACCCGGTCCGCACCGCGATGATCGGATCGGAAACCCGCCAGCTGACATTCACGGTGGCGGGGAAGCGAAACGCTTCCTCCTTGGACGGCAGTTCGAGCGGGAACACGTCGTCGTGTGTGGTGAGGTCGACGGAGTACATCTCGCTCGGTGTGCCCAGCCAGACCTCGCCCATGGTCATCCTGTTGACCGCGAGTTCGTATGTACCGCGCCTGGTGAGGTAGACGATGGCCGTGTGCCCCGACGAGACCGGATTGACCTTGCGCAAACTCGCCCGGTTGACGTCCAGGGTGCGCACGATCTTGCCGTCGTCGGCGGGCTCTTCGGTCATTTCACGATCCTTTCGTCGAAGTGCAGCAACAACGTTCGTACGGTCCCGGCCAGGTTCCGCTTCATGGAAGCCAGGTATTCGAGGTGTTCGCGGATGCTTTCGAGTTCGCCGGATTCCCTGCCCACGTCGTAAAGGAACCGGGCGAGCGGCTCACGGAGTGTCTGATCGCGCCGCGCTCGTCGGACCCAGTTGTTGATCCGGCCATAGCCTCCGTGCATGAATCCCGCCGCGATCAGTACCCGGCCGAACAATGTGAGAATCTGCTGCCGTTGCTCGGCGTCCTGATCGGCCACCCACAGGAAGATCGGCCACTCTTCGGCGCTCTCCACCACTTCCACGTCGTCCATGAAGCGCGAGATATAGATCAATGCCCGCAGACCGGTCTCGCGTCGTTGCGGGAACTTCTCGTCCGCCGTCCAGTTCAGCAACGCCCGCAGCACGGCCGGTCGCTGTTCCGGTTGCCGGAAGAGTCGGCAGATGCTCTCGCCGATCATGTAGGAGAGGACCAGGTCGTCCTGCCTCGCCGCGTATTTCAGCAAGGACAGGACTTTGTCCGGGCTCATCGCCTCGGTGGTGCCCAGAGCCTGTGCCGCGGTTCGCCGCAATACCATCGGCATGGTCGGCTTTTTTATCCAGTCGGTGAGCAACCGGCCGATCAACCGGCTGAGCGCCGGGTCCCTGCTGGGCAACTGCAAGGCCGCCGCGGCCGCCCAACGCGGATCGTAGCTGTCGGTTGTCGCCCAGGCGCTGATGATCTTGCTGTAGATCGAGGGGAAGTCGTAAACGCTCAGCAGGCCGACGGCCACCGCCGCGCGCATGCTCAGCCGATCGTTGTTCTGCTCGCCGAGCTCGGTGAGCCATTCCCTGACGATCTCGAATTCCTCGCTGTACTGGGCGCAGATGTGGTCCAGCAGCCACCGTGGGAATCGGTCGTCGGTGAATCGGATCTTCCGGACCGCCACGTCGCCGTACTTCAGTTTCAGGGTGTCTTGGACCAGTTCGGCCCTGGCTGCCTCAAGTCGTTGCTTCAGCGAGGTTTGGAACAGCGGCTTGGCCCGGTCGAAGCGACGTGGGACCTCCACCGCCTTGATCCGCTTGGCGAGTATGGCCGCCGCGTCCGACACCAAGGTCACTGTCTCGTTGTTGAGCACCGCCAGCGCGATCACGAACGCTCGCTGCTCCGGGTCGGACTGCTCGTCGAACCACTCCAGGAAACCGGTCTGGGTCACCCGGGAGTACCGCTCACGGACTCGTTCGAGGTCGATGCGGTCGTGTGCCACCTCCACCAGCAGGGCGCCGAGTTCGGCGAGTTCACGCGGCGGTACGTCCTCGGTGATCTCGGCGATGATCTCCTTCACGTCCGGGCGGGAGAGCAAAGCACCAGCCGTACTTTCGATGGACGATCCACGGAGGCCCCACTCGACATGCCGGGTCAGCAGGACCCGCGGCTCGATGGTGCCGAGCTCGTCGATGACGAAATCGTCCACCTCTCGCGGGGGAAGTGGCACGGTCTCGCCGACGATGACGATCATCATGCAGCCCTTGTCCCGCATCAGCTGACTGAGCTTTTCCGCGTGGAACAGCCGGAGCCCGGCCGCTTGATCCGGGTCGAGTGATTCGAGCAGGTAGCCATGGGAATCCTCGAAATCGTCTGCTCCGAGAGCCTTCAGCCTGGTGTCCGGATCGAGTTTGCGTACCCCGGTCCGGCAGGTCTGATCGAGCAGGCGCAGCGCGGTCGTCGTGCGCCCGGAGCCACTGCGCGCCCTGACGAAGACGAGCTGCCGCGACTCCAGGGCGTCTTTCAGGCGTTGGTAACCCGCAGGCTCCACAAAGGACGCGCGAATCCGGTCGAGCAGCGTGGACGAGACCGGTCCACTGCGTAAAGTCGCCTCGAAGCGGCCAGGGGCACCGGACGCGTGATTGTCCCCGAGAGTGGCGACCGACGTGGTCCCGAAGAAGATGTTGTTCGTGCCGGTCCCGCCGAGTCGCAGCCCACCGTCGCCGAGCAACGCGCGCAGGGCCTCGTCGAAGTTGTGGTTCACCTCTTTCCACGTCGCCGGGTCGGTGTCCTGCTTTTCCTCTTCCGGCGCACTTTCCTTGGTATCGCCCGGAGGTGTCGGCTCGGCCACCGGCGCCGGTTCCGGCGGAGCGTCCGGCTCTTGCGGCTCGGTGCCCGTCTCCTCGGGCTCGTCCGCCCCCTCCTCCGGGGTGACGTCTTCGTCGTCAGCCATTCGAGACCCCGTAGTTGTTGTCGCCCAGGTGATCGATCGAGGTCTGACCGAAGAAGGTGTTGGTCGTCGTCTTGCCCGGGGCCTCGCGTTTCGGCTCCCCCGGTACCGGAGACTTCGGGTAGCCGGGCACCCGCAGGAAGAGTGCGCTGCCGTCCGGCTGGGTCACCTGCCGATAGCTCGCGGCACCGGCGCGGCCCGTCCGGAGCACGTGGTCGTGGACGCGTTGTGAGGCGACGACCACGCAGTCCGCCTTGGGCGCGGCCGCCAGCGTCTCGTCCACGACGGCCGCGGTGACCGACGCTTCCGTCGCGGTGACGTCGAGGCACCGGAGGCGGTCGCCGACGGGCACCTCGCCTTCGTGCACGCCGATCCTCAAGGTGGTGCCCGACAGGCGGGCGAGCCTTTCCTCGGCGACCGATTCGAGTGCGGGGACCAGTTCGGACATCACCTCGGACACCGTCCGCTCCGACAGCGGGATCACCGTCGTGCTACGGGTGGCCGTCGCCGACCGCAAGTCCGGCGGTATCTCCACCCGGCAGCGGGTGAGGGCGAGTTCGAGTATCCGGTCGAGACCCAGGTCCGGGTTCTCGGTGGCGAGGACCAGAATGGTGCCTTTGACCGTCTTCATGCCCGGTGTTCGTCCCATTTTCGCGACGAGCTTCCGCACCAGTTCAGCGGGCGAGGTGTCCCTCGCGTCGACATAGCCGATGGTTTCCCGGAGCCCCGGGATCTTCGTGTCGTCGAACCTGACCGGCAGGATGTACGCCTCCGCGCTGCGGATGGCGCGTGCCTGCGCGGAGACGCGTTCGTGGTTCGGCCATACCTTGCGCGCGAAATCAGCGGAGGCGAACAGCAGACAGAACCGGGACTGGTAGTTGTACACCTCGTCGAGATGCGTGTAGGTGTCCTCGCCCCACATGTCCACGGTCTTGTACTCGTCGAAGAAGACCTTGACGCCGTCCGCCTCGAGCAGCTCGGCGACTTCCCTCGCGTAGTCGCGTTGCTGACCGGCGAAGGACAGGCAGACGTCGTATCGATTGTGGTCGGTCATGCACATGCTCCTTGGTGTCCGGATCAGCCGACGTCGCCGACGATCTCGGTGACGGGCGATTCCTCGGCGAGTGGCTCGCAGGCGAACAGGGCCAGGTCGGACCAGACGATCGGCGGGGTCGCGTCGAGTCGCGCGGAATGCGCGGTGACGGGCTCCTCGGCCAGATCCGGTGAGCCGATCGGCGTGGAACTGGCCGTGTGCTCCGGGCCCAGCGCTTCCGGCAGCCAGACCCGCGTCGCGTTCGTGACAGCACGGTAGCCGGACCCCGCGTTCCAGTACCGGCTGTTGAACGCCCCTTCGCTCGCTTTCCCCGCAGCCCGGAGCCCGGTGAAGAAGGACACGGCCGACGTCGGTTCGCCGCCTACCGGCGAGACGGTCGGGAACAGCTCCTCGAGCCGTTGGCCGGGAAGCTCGTCGACGACGTGTGCGCGGATTTCCTCGACGAGGGTCTCCTCCGCCACGCCCTTGCGCAGGTCCGCCCACAGTGCCCGGCGGGCGGCGGGCTCGGTGTCCGGATCCGGCCTGGGATCCGCTTTGGCGAGGCCGCGGTCGAATTTGAGCGCGGACATCGATTTCGCGACGGTTTCGGCGTGCAGGCCGGCGAGCCAGCCGCCGGTGAACACCCGGCCGCCAACGATCGCCGTGAGCCTTGCCAGCGTCGGCGGGGCGATCTCGGCCGTCGCCACCCCGAACGCCCACGGCCGGGGCAGCGCCGCGAGGTCGACCGGCGTCCCCGTGGGTACCGCCGCACCGTCACAGCCGGAGTGCGTGAACATCGCGATGGTCGTGGCCACCTCCTGGTACTCACCACAGGCGGTCGTGAGCCGGATCAGTTCCGCGGCCTCGTGTTCGGCCGCGCGGTGAGCGTCCTCGTATTCGGTCGTGAGCCGGATGAACCCGCGCGCGTCGGACAGCCACAGGCGGAGCCCGTAAATCATGACGAACGCCGAACAGACGACGAAGCCCCCGACGGAGCCGCCGGCGAGCAACGCGGCGTCAGACCAGCCGAGCCTTTCGGCGAAGCCCGCGATCAGGCCGCCGACGGACCCGGTCAAGGCCAGAACGCAGACCACCAGCCAGGCCCACCAGAGCCGCCTCGTCACCGTGAAACTCGCGGACAGCGCGGGCGGTGCCGCACGCAAGCGCTTCAATGCGGCCAAGAAGGCGTACTTCGCGGCGTTCGCGTCGTCGAGCAGACGGGTGCCGATCCCCGACAGCAGAGAACCGGGCCGCTCGTCCTGCCATTCGCGTAGCGTCTTGTCCGAGGCAGGCGGCGCCGGGCTGATCGATGCCGGCCCGAGAACCTCGCGCCGTGCGCCGGACAGCGGTTCCGCACAGCCATCGGGGAGACTTCCCGCGTCGGCCGGGCCGAAGGCGAGCTGCCGCAAGCGCGTCCACTCGGCGGTGAATCCCCCTGGCCTGGCGTGCCTCGCGACGTCCGCGAGCAACGCCCGCGCCAGATCCACGGTGCCCTTGGTGATCTCCAGATCGGGCAGCTTCCCCGTGTCCAGGTCTCGGTCGTCAAGCCCCACCACCGCACCGGTCTCCGCTTCGACCCGGAGCCGCCGAGCGAACCGTTCGACCCGGTCATGGGCCTCGTCGGTGACCACTGAGCCGAGTTCTTCGCGCAGTTCGGGGAACCGGCCGAGGACGAACAGCCCCAGCAGCCGAAGCACCTGACCCGGCGTGATCCGCAGAAGCCGCCGGCCTCGGCCGGCATACGGCGCACGGCGTATCCGTGCACCCGGCCCGGCCAGGAACTCGACGGTGACACGCTCGACGATTCCGTCCGGATCCGCGGCGGGCACGGCGTTCGCGCGGAGCGCCACCCATTCCGGATCACGGCGGTGGGACAGAATCGCGCGCACGAGTTCCGCGGCGATACCGTCGCCGCGTAGTGCCCGTGCGTGGGTGCGCACCAGCCGAACCCGTGGTTCCTGGTGCCCGGCGCCCGCCACGTCGTCGTCGAACGGGGCATCGTCCATTCCCGGCCAGATGCCCCCGATCGTGGCGACGGCGAGGGCGGCGTGTGCGGCCAGGTCCTCGGCGGCGTGGATTTCGCGGCTGGTGTGAAGAGGATCCACGCCGTCCTGGTCCACCACGACCGCGGTGGTGTCCCACCGGTTGGAAAGCACCGACCGGGGCACCTTCGCCGTGCCTGTCGTCGGCGCCAGAACGCCCACTGTGGACAGTCGCTGGCCGTGGCCGAGATGGCGCTCGATGAGTCCCTTGACCCGCAAGGAAAGCGCGATCGATCCGGATTCGCGCTCGTGCCCGGTCAAGGTTTGCAGGCAGAGCAAGCGCACGCGGTCGTATTTGACCGCCGCCAGCGCGTCGAGCAGCGGGACCGGTTCGGCGTCCTGGTCACTGCGACGTACCCAATGCCTGCCCTCCTTTTCCTCTTCCCACCACAGAAACGGCCGGACGAGACCCGCCCGTCCCCAGGTCAGCAGCACATCCCTGGCCTCATCCACTCCGATGACGACGGTGATGGTCCGCACCGGCTCACCCCACATCGGACGGATCGATGGCTTCACCGTTGACCACGGCGTCGTGGAAGGTCGTGAGCGCACTCCAGATGTCTTCCCGGATCTCCCACGCACGCGAGACCCCGAGAGCCGACGCGGCGTTCAGCGGGAGTTCGCGGAAGTCGTCGTAGTGGTCCTGGTACTTCTGCACGTACTGGAGCGCGAACTTCACCCGGTCCTCCGGTGAGTCGTGCCTGGTTCCCGCGACCTCCGGTTCGGGCGTGGGCGCGCCCGCGCCGGTGAGCCCGTCCGCCAACCAGCGCGCGAGCTCACCCCGGTCACTGAGTTCGTCCTGGCGCTCCAGCGACTCGCCGAGCTGGATCAGCCGCTCGTACGGTGTGGAATCGGCGACACCCACGACGGTGAGCGCCACGGACTCGAGCACCGCGGGCAGCCATTCGTTCAGTTTCCGGATCTTCTTACCCAGCAACGGGAAAGGGAACTCCGCGTAACCGTCCGAGGTCCACACCCCGGTGGGTACGGTGCGCAGGTCGCCGCCCACGCACTTGATCTGGTTGAGGAAACGCGCCAGGAACCAGCCCCGCACGATGGCGCGGCGGACGTCGGGAGGACACGGCACGAACCACGGCAGCCCCCTCGCCCGGCGCCAGGTCCAGAAGCCCGCCATGTTCGGCTGGTTCTTCTCCTGCTGCCACTGCGCGGCGATCGGTCGCGTGAGCGAGGAGATCACCGCGGGCTGTACCGGCGCGTCGAGGAAGGTGAAGATGTCGATCCGCTCGGTGTCCCGCGTCCCGAGCAGCTGCCCGAAATCGGCGTCACTGTGCGAGGCGAAGACCTTTCGTGCGGCCTCCTGCCCCGGATGACCGTTCGGGAACGGCAGCGGTGTCATCACCTCGCGGTAGCCGACGGACCGCTGGTGCACCCGCATCAGGGCGGGCGCGTCGATCGCGATCAGCGGACGCGACAGTTTCACCGCCTGTGCGAGCAGATTCCGGAAGTTCTCGAGCCGGTCTTCGTGTTCCTGCCGCCGGTCGCTCCGCTCCGCCAGATAGGTGCCCAGGGTCTGGCCGAGATGCCGGGCCATCGGTGTGTCCGGACGCCGGATCCAGTCGCGAGCCCGGTCCCGCAGCGCGGTCAAGGCCAGGCCGGTCTTGAACTTGGCGGCGGACGGGCTCTGCGCTTGCCGCAACCGCGCGTTGCGCGGCACCCAGCGCTTCGTCGTTTCGATGGCTCGTTGATCCTGTCCGGCGATCACCGCACCGCGCGCCCGGACGAGCGCGTTGCCGTCGTTCTCCTCGTTCGACTGCGCACGCAACAGCCGGGTGAATTCTTCGGGGTACGAGCTCACCCGCTCCAGCACGAGCTCGTTGCCCGCCGGGTAGTACGAACCGGGGACCGGCGCGTCTTCGACCGGCCAGCCCGGCACGGGCGACGGCTGGACCGACGAACCCGCGCGGTCCGCCTGCAGACCGTCGAGGCCGCCGACGAGCGCCGTCCGGAGCGGATCGAGCAGGTTGTCCCCGATGTCGCGGATGAGCTCGATCGCCAGTTCGTGCACCAGCACTTCGGTCCAGTTGTGGAAGCAGTCGATCGCCGCGTCGACCGCCTGCGTCACCTTGGGGTGGTCGGCGGGCAGCGTCGTCGTGCCGGCGAGCGCCGCGCCGACCCGGCTGTTCATCTCGGAGACCATGCGTTTCTGGCTGTTCAGCTCGTCGACCAACTCTTTGACGACGACTTCGGTGAGCTCGGTCTTCACCTGCCTGAGCACGTCGACCGCCACCGGACCGCCTTCGGCCGCGAGCAGTTCCGCGGTCCGCGCTTGGATGATCTTCTGCAGGTCGCGGATCCAGGTGGTCGTCGCTTCGAAGTAGCGCTCCTCACACGCGGCGAACTCCGCCGTCCACTGTTCGGTCATGCGCTCGGTCACCCGCTTGCCCACCCGCCGCGCGTCGGCCTTCGGCGGCCATTGCGCGCGCACCTTGTCGAGCAGCTTCGGCCTGATCCGCGCGCGGACGTCGTCGCGGGCCTGGTCACTGCTCAAGCCGCCCCGGATCGCGTCGAGGATGTCGTTGCGGTGCGGCCCTTGTTCGTCGAGGCCGCAGTTGGAGAGGAAGCCGCGGACCGACACCTCCACCCGGTCTTGCCGCGCCTTCTCCTCATTGATCACCTTCTCGTCGGTGACCCGCCAATGACCAGAGAGCACGTGTTCGAGAGCTTCCCTGGTCAACCGATCGGTGCTGTACCCGGCGAAGCGGTCCAGCCCGATCCCGACCGACGCACAGCCGAAGGAACTGAGCGGGATTTCGGTTTTGTCCCCGGTCAGTCCCGTCCGATCCGGCCCGTTGGCGCGCGACGCCCAGTTCCCGATCTCGTAGCTGGAGAACCTCGACTGGATCTCCGGGCTGGTGGCCCACACGGTCATCCCCCGGGCCACCGCCTCGTACACCTCGCCCTGGTCCGAGTAGTTCACCTGGCCGTTGGTGCGGCCGATCAGGTAAGGGATCCGCGGTCCGCGCGTGGTGATCCGGTCCACCGCCGCCGCGCCCGCCGCGCGCAGGAACGAAAACTCGTCCGGCGACGACGCCTCGCCGTTCCACCGGCCGTTGAGCAGTTCGCAGACGGTCGCCAGCGCGTTGGGGTTGATCCCGGCGCGGTCCGCGGGCGACAGTTCGTCGAAGACCTCCGGTGTGTACATCACCGAGACCAGCCGGCCTCGCACACTCGGTTCGAGCTGCCCCAGCATGTCGCAGACATCAAGGAACAGGCCGGAGCCCGACCCACCCGCGAGGGACGTGACGACCACGACCTGCGTCGGGTTCTGGCTGGGCACACCGTCGCCGGTCAGACGGCGGCACACCTCGCTGAACTCTTCGTTCGCCTGTTCACTGTGGAGCGCGTTGACCGCGGCGCGAAGCCGTTCGTGTGCCGCGCCCATCCGCGCACCGAGGATGACCCGCCCCACCGCACGAAACCGGCCCCCGCCGGACTCCGGCGCGACGTTGCACTCGTCGGGATCCGGCCGCCAGCCCGCTGTGTGCCGGACCACGGAATCGCCGCGCGTACACAGCATTTCGTCGACGTCCCGATAGGTCAGTCCCTCGACCGCCAGCCCGACGTAGTCGCTGGGCGGCAGCAACGGGATCCGTTCCGGCCTGCGGTCCTGTTCGAGCGGCACGTCGATGTGGACGAGCTGCCACGCGGCGGGCATACCTCCGTCGTGACCACGTTCCGCGAGATATTCGAGCAGTCTGGCTCGCAGCATCCGCAGCGTCACCCCGCCCGATCCGCCGACGCCGACGACGAGGAACTTCTGCAACATCACGTTCTCCTAGAAATCATTGGGGCGGGATGAACGGTTCGGGCTCCGGCTCCGAGGCCGGCACCGGACCGGTTTCCGTTGGCTTGATCCGGTCGGCCGAATTGCGGACCTCGGCGGGCACTTCCGTTTCGACGGCTTCCAGCAACCGCGCGAGCTTCGTCCCGATATGGAAATCGGTCACGAACAGATGCAACGTCGCGCGGAGCGGACCATGGGTCTCGGGAAGCACCTGGTCGACGACGAGCACCCAGGTCTGACCGAGGTCGAAACCGACCCGGCCCCAGTCGGCCTTCTTCCGCCGTCCGCCCGCGGCGGCGAGGACGCCGGCACCGCCGGCGCGGACGATCCCGTAGGGCAGGGTCCACGGCAGCACCGGGATCCGGCGTCCGAAACTCAGTACGCCGGAAGTGAAGCCCTTGCATTTCTCGCTGGGGGCGCCGTCGAGATAGCTGAACGATTGCACGTCCAGTACCTCGCGAAGCGGTCTCGCCGTCGCGGCGTCACGGACGTCGATGCTTGTGACCTCCACCTCGCGTTCGGCGTGGCGGATCTGTCCCGGGTCGGCGTACCGCGCGGCCCACCGGTTCAGCAGCCACAGCAGTACGAAGGGCAGGAGCACCCCGCCCACGACAATGAGGACGAACAACGCCCACTGCGTGACGGCGTCCGGTGCGCGGTCCATTTGGAACCGCACCGGGACGGTCTGTTCGCGGGGGGATTCGCCGTCCGCGGTAAGCGTCGCGGTGAATTCACCCTGTGCTACCCCACTGCGCACGTTTTCCGGCGAGACCTCGACCGAGATCTGTGCGTTCTGCCCCGGTCCGACGCGCACACAGCGCTGCGGATCGGTGGCGTCAGGGGTGAACCTGGTGGTCATCGCCCCGCTGTTCGGCGGGGTCCGCGTGAACCTGGGCATGAACCAGACACAGCCGTTACCGCCACGTCCACCGGTAATGGTCAGCGAGCCGGTCGTCGTACCGCTGTCGAGGATCGGCGGCAGGTCCAGCGCGCCTGAGACGGTGGGATAGGCCGACGGAGGTTTGACCGTCACCTGCCGCGTCACCGCGCGCGGTTGCAACCGCAGACCGGACGCCGTCACCACGTCCAGGGTCACCTTCAACGTCGCGACCGAGGAAACCGTGGTGTCGGGCATCGTGAACCCCGCCGTGTACGCACCCGCGGCCGCAGGGATCACCGGGATGTCCGTCGACTTGCCCTGCGGATCGGTCAACGTCGCGGATATCTTGGCGGAGCGCACGAAATCCGCCGGAGTACGCGGTGACCCGGCCGTGTCAGTCACCCGGATCCGGAAATCGGTGCGCTTTCCCGCCTGGAAGTCGGGCACCTCCGGTTCGATCACGGGGACCAGGCCGCCGAACACGGTGAGCTGCGACTGCGCGATCGCCGCCGGATTGGTCCCGCCGGTGTCGACGAACCGGACGGTCCACGTGCCCGCCCAGGCCGGTGCCGCCGCGGGCAGCCGCCCGTCGACGACCAGATCCGCCGCCGTCAGCGCGGACACGGTGAGTTCGGCGCCTCCGACGGTCAGCGGGCTTCTCTGCTCGGCGGTCAGCCTGACGGTGTTCCCGACGGGCGGGGTCAGATCCACCGCGATCCCGGGGCCGCCGAGTTTGAGCAGCAGGTGGAATTCGCGCAGGGACTGATCGAGGGTGAAGCGCTGAGCACAGCGTTCGTCCGCGGGTGACGCGAGCGCGCACACGGTGACCGGATGCGGCGCCGGGACCGGAGTGCCGCCGAGCGCCTGCGCGATCGCCGAGTCGAACGCGCTGCGCAACTCCTCGAGGCCGCCGACGGCCACGTAGTCGCCGGGCGGGCTGTTCGACTCCCCGCAGCGCGTTCCCGGCGCGTCCCGTTCGGCGATGGACTGCAGGAACCCTTGCTCGCGGGTCGCCAGCCCGAGCGCGACGATGGCCGTGCCCGCCTCACGAAGCTGATCGGTCAGCTGACCGGGTCCACAGAGGTACTCCTTGCCACGAGCGATGATCGCGTCGAGATCGGTGCGACTCGCGTCACGGCTGTAGGGCCGGTCGAGATTTTTCGTGGTCAGCTCGTACATCCCGTCGGTGAACAACAGCAGAAGACGGCAGGGCGGCTGTGCACCGCTCGCGGCGTCCTTGCGGACGAACTCGTTCTGCGCGCCGAGCAGGGCCGTGGCGAAGTCCGTGTCGTTGGCCTTGTCGCGTTCGGCGAACCCTTTGGCCTGGCCCTCGAGATCACCGATCGTCGCAGGGTTCAGCTCACGCCACGGACCGGCCGCGAACGACGTGCCGAATCCCGCGAGCTGCACTTCTATCGATTTCTTCGGCGTCGCTTCACCGGTCGAGCCGTACCTCGAAAGCGTCCGCAACATGCTCACCAGCGCGTCGACCCGGTTCGCGTCGGCGTCGGTGCTCTTGAGGCTTTTGGATTCGTCGACCAAAGCCAGTACGGCGAGTTTCCCCCGTGCGGTGAAACACGAGGCGACCTCGCTGTACGCGGTCGCCAGACCGTTCTGCGCGGAGGCACTGCCCACCGGTGAGAGGTTCGTCAGGACGACGACCAGCACGACCGGGAGCAGCCGGGTGAACCGGGACATCAGCGCACCGCCAGTTCCGTGGCGATCGACCAAGCATGTGCCCCGGAAGCGCCAATTCCGCCCAGCAGCACCGCCGACCAGCCGAACCTGGCCGAAGTGGACGCGAGGTACACCGCGTCCGGTGCGGTACGCCGGTTCATGTCGACCTTCATGAAGATCGCGATCAGTCCGGCGCAGACCACCGATCCCAGCAGGTAACCCGAGAGGTGGCTGCCGAAATCGCCGAAGAGGAGCAAGATGTACGAGCCTGCCACCGAAAGCACGGCCAGCAGCAGAATCGCCATCGGCGGCTTCTTCTCCTGCCATGAGTCGGCGTATTCATCGTTCATCGCGGACAACCATCCGTTTCCAGTAACCAGGCCGGGCCACCACATAGTCAATTACTCCGAACGCCGCATGACGGTTTGGTCAGCCTTTGTCCAGGAGTTGTCCGATGTGACGCGCCCGCCCGATTTCTGGACGCCGCGACGCGCGTTTGGTCAGAACCTGGACAAATATCCGTGCTTCCGGTGAATCCGATGGCGGAAGAGGGCAGGGTGGGAATTCACTCCCGGCGGCCGCCACCAGCGGCGCCAGCCGCGTCACCAGTCGATGAGCAGGCACAATCGGAGGAATCGAGCGCTGATGCACGGACACGATCCCGGTGGGCCGATCGACGCGGACCTGCCCGCGAGGGTGCTGGGGTCCTCCGGTTTCGTCGGCAGGCGTCCGCAACTGCGTGCGATCCACGACGTCCTGTGCGGCGGCACGTCTCCCGCGGTGCTCGTGATCACGGGCAGGCGATGGATCGGCAAGAGCAGTCTCGTCGCGAAGTACGCCCGCTCCCACCGGAACGCCTATCCCGGAGGGATCTTCTGGATGGGTCCTTTCGGTCAGCATCCCCCCGAGGATTTCCTCTCGCGGTTCCATCTCGACCTGGCACGCGTCGCGACGGAGAAGTTCGGCCTCGATGTTCGAGGTACTCCGTTCACCAGACTCCGGCAGGTCGTCGCGGACGGGCTGTCCGTGACGAGGGCACTGGTGGTCATCGACGACCTGCCGGTGGACCTGCCTCCGAGCGTGCTCGATCAGCTGCCGATCCCCTCGGGACAGGTGGCGACGATGCTGACCACCCGGATCGAGAAGCCGGCCTGGTGGGCACCGTCCATGGAATTGGGAGGGCTCACATCGCACGACAGTTTGGAGCTGTTCTCGACAGCGAAGGCACCGATGTCCGTGGAGGACAGGGAAACCGTTCTCCGGTTCGCCGAACGCTGTTCCGGCCGCCCTGGGGTCCTTCACAGCGCGGCGAGAGCGATCGGTGACGGGCTCGAGGTGAAGGCGTTGGACACTCGCCCGCACGATGTCGCGACGACCGTCCGCGACGAGCTCGAGAGGCTCGATCCGGCCACACTCGCCGTTCTCCACGTCGCCGCGGCGCTCGCACCGGTGCCGGTGCCGGTGCGGTTGATCTCCGAAGTGCTCGGCCTGGCGTCTGAACCACCCACGCCGCCCTTCACGGACGTGGCCGACGGAGGCTGGCAAGTACACGACATCGCGCTCGCCGTACTTCGCGAGGACCCCGCACGGCTCGCGACGTTCGCGTTCCAGGCGGAACCGGTCTTGCTCGATTGGCTGAAGAACGCTCGTGGTGATCGCCGAGACTTCCTGATCCAACACGCCGAAGCGGTGGCCGAATGGCCGGTGCCTCACCGAGTCCGGTTGCTCAGGCCGACCGCGGACGCTTACGAGCGTCTGGGGGATCTCGCCGCGGCGGGCGAAATCCACGCGAGGATACTGGCGATCCGGCCGGACAGCCCGGAGGACTTGGCAGCGGCGGCACGGGTGGAGCTCGGCTGCGGACTGCAGACCGAAGCCGTGAACCATGCCGGGAGGGCGGCCGCGCTCGCCGAAGACGATCAACGACTCCGCCTCCGGGCGAAACTGATCGCCGCGCAGGCGTTGGACGAACTGGGCAGGTATTCCGAAGCCGAACAAGGGTTCTGGAATGAACACGCTCCCTCGGCCGATGAAGACGTCTCCGACGAGGAAGGCCTCCGATTGGTGCTGGCGACGGCTGTCGCGTATCGGCTGCGCGGCAGGCCTGCCGACGCCGCCGCCTTGGTGGAGACGTCACTCGGCACCCCGCGTCGCGATTTCGCGGAAGTCACGCTGAAAGCGAAGCTGGAATGGGCGCGGGCCCTGCACCTGGCCGGGCAACCGTCGAAAGCCAGAGCCCTCGCGAGCGAGGTTGTCGAGGCCTACCGGGCGGCGGGGCGCGAGTGGCATCCGGAGTGTTTGGAAGCGCAAGCCGTCCACGCGGAAACTGTGCTCGAACTCGACTTGTCCGAGCTGAGACCCGCCGCACAAGCATGGGAGTGGTCCGCGAGCGCGCTCCGCGAGATCAAGGACGGCTATGAAGAAGACCTCGGTCGCGATCACCCGCTGACGCTCGCGGCGGCCGTCCGCGCGGACCGCGCGCTGCTCGCGCACGGACAACCGAGACGCGCGCTCGCCGCGCTGGCCGTCACCGAACGGAAAATCGTCCGCGTGCTGGAGAACGACCACCCGCTTCACTGCCGGGCCCGGCACGGGATGGCACTCGCGCACGGCTCGCTCCGCGAATTCGGGCCGCAGGCCGACATCCTGGACTCGATACTGGAACCCCAGATCCGGCTGCTCGGGATCGGTCATCCCGAAACCATCGAGACTCACCTCGACCTGGCCATCGCCTTGGCGTTGTCCCGCCGGGCGACCGGAGACCGAGAGATCACGCTGGTCGAGGCCGCCCGACGCGGCCTCGCCGGCACAGGGAAATCGGTGGCGAAGCTTTCGACGAAGGCGATGGCGGCGAACTGGGTGACCCGGCTGCCCAAACCGGTATTGTCGCTGATCGCCACCGTCGACAAGCTCCCCTGATTCAGGAGAGCAACGGCTCCGGCCAATTCCATTTGACGCCGTAGGCGAAACCCGGATCGAGGTTTTCGAAACGGACATGGACCTCGCCCGCTTCGTTCACTGGAATGCTCGTACCTTCGGCGATCGGATCCCGCGCGTCGTCCTGGAAGGCCTTGTTCAACAGGACGACCTCGCGAGGCGCCCGCTCGCTGCCGAGCCGGACGTGAAGGTCGAACAGATCGCAAGGATGCCGAGGCACGCACACATAGTGCGGCTCGATCCTGGCACGAAATCGTAAGGCGATCTCATGCCGGTCGCCATGGTTCAACGCGTTGGGAAGTTTGAGCGCCAGCCCGAATCGATCGGAAGACTCCATCCTCCTGCGCGCGAGAATCCCGCCGTGGAAGACCTCGACGTCGAGGTCATCCTTTCGCGCCCGAGCCCTGGACGAATCCGGTGCCGTCACGGTCAGCGCGAGATCTAGTTCGGTGAGGGCGTCGGTATCAGCCACCACCCGGCGGAATTCGAAGGCTTCCGGCACCGGCCTGTCGACCGCGAGCGCGACCCGCAATTCCTCGGTGTGCCATTGGTGCACCACACGTTTCGCCGGGGAAGCCGGCCGCAGTGCGCCGACGGCGAATTCCGCGAGCTGCGCTATTCCGTCGTCGATCCGTCGGCGCGCCGTACGGTCGTCACGATCGATTCTGGTGGCCGCCCAATGCACCCGATCCTGATAGAACGGCATCCGCGCGTCCGGAGCGAGCCCGAACGCCGCGAGCACGACCGTCCGCAGATCGTCGGGCAAGTGGGCACTCAGGGCCGCCAGCCGTGCGGAAATCTTTCGACGGACTTCGGTGACTCCGTCGTCGATGCCGAGCTCGCACACCATACGGAGAGCGGGACCCACCCGCTCGACCAGCTGTGGCATGGCCACCCCACGACCTTTGCGCAATATCTTCAGCTCACTGATCAGGTCGCCTTTGCTGACGTCCACAGAACCTCCCCTGTCTGTCACGTGGCTGCACATCCTGGCGAGTCGAGGAGCCGGTTGTCCAGTCGATCTTGGCGGAGGTTCCGAATCCGAGTGTCGCGAGCCGGTTTCCCGTTGACAGGCAACGGGAAACGCTTGTCGCGGACTGGCGGGAGTGAAACCATTCAGGAGCGGCAACGGAAAAAGCGACCGATCAGTAAGTAGTCGGAATACTCGATTCGCCTGATCGTACCGCCGTGAATTCCGGTGACCGCGGCCGGTTGGCGTGGCACAAGAGGGGGGCACGCCAACCGGCTCCGGTCGTTGACACCTCCCCGGCATCCGCTACGCAATCCGATGTCCTTCGGGGTTATCCGGCTCGGAATTCGTGGATCGCGACGGGGTTCGTTCTCACTGTCCCGAGACGTCGCTTCCGCGGAGAGACCCGTAGCCGATTACGCATGACGGCTTGAGTCTCCACCCACTGGAGCCTTTACCGTCGCTCCCATGACGATCCGAGTTCTCGACACCTACCCCGCGATGCGGGAGATCCTGCGCGCGCCGCGGGCGGACCGCGCCGCCATGCTCAAGGCGATGGTCGAACCCGCCGCCGGCATGTACCGCTATTTCCCCGGTGACGTCGACCTCGTGGCGATGCACGCGATGAGCTCCGGCTTCCCGCTCGACCGCGACGAGGAACGCTGTCTGGAGGCGCTCGAAGCCCTGCACGAAGCGGATGCCTGGAATCGCATCCAGCGAGCGCTCGACGACGCCGTCACCACACAGCTCGCCGCGACGCCCGGACTGACTGTCCCGGACATCACCGTGCTCACCGTGCTGGGTGATCCCGGCGACGAGCACTTCATGGGCCCGAACCTGGGGATGACGGCGAACGGCAGCGTGTCCGGCTACATCCACCTCAATTTCTGGCCGTATCCGGAGAATTTGGCGCGGCTGGAGGCCACGGCGGTCCACGAGCTGAACCACAACCTGCGCTACGGCCCTGGCGGGGTGATCTGGGATCCGGCGACCGTCACCGTCGGCGAGCAGATCGTGTCCGAAGGCCTGGCCGACGCGTTCGCCCGCCAGTTGTACGGCGACGAACTCGGCTACGCCCGCATCGGGGTGCCGCATCTGCACGACGACGCGGTGTTCGCGACGGTCGTCTCCGGGCTGGAGATCACCGGCATGCGGAACTTCGCGGCGTGGGTGCACGGCGACCAGACGGCCGCCCGCTACGGCGGCACTCCCGTCGGCCTGCCGACCGGCGCCGGGTACGCGGCCGGCAACCGGCTCGTCGACACCTATCTGGCCGCGACCGGCCGGACCGCCGCGGAGGCCCTGCTGGTGGACCGCCGCGACGTCATCGACACCGCCCTCAGGACTCGCGGCGCCTCGACCGGATCGTGAGCGCCACCAGCGCGCCACCGAGCAGCAGCAGGAACAGGCCGGACACCAGCAGTCCTCGGATCTCACTACCGGTCGAGGCCAACGGGCCGCTGTCGGACGGCCCGCCACCCGGGGTCGTCGCTCCCGGCTGCCCCGGTGTCGTGGACGTGGTCACCCCGGGCCCCGGGGTCGTGCTCGATGAGCTGCTGGTGGTGGTCGGCGAAGTGCTGCTCGAACCGGTCGGGCTCGACGACGTAGTGGTGCTCGATGTCGGGCTCGACGACGTCGCACTGGACGAACTGCTGCTCGGCTGACTCGACGAAGTGGTGGTCGAAGTCGGTGCCGTCGAAGTGGACGTGACCGACGTCGAGGAGCTGGACGTCGAGGTCGAGGTCGAGGTCGAGGTCGAGGTCGACGTGGGGCTGCTGCTCGTAGTGGTCGAGCTCGAAGAAGAACTGCTCGGCGTGGTGGTCGGCGTGCTGACGCATTCGGGCAGATCACCGTCGAACGGGTAGGCGTGGAACTCCTGCCCGCCACCACCGGTCGCCTCGGAGCTGTGCACCAGCGAGCCCGTGGTGAAGAACCGGCCGTTCATCCCGGACGCGGTGACGGTCGCGGTGCTCCCGGGCTCGCCGATCAGCACGCTTCCCTGGAACTGGGCGCCCCCGGCGATCTTCACCTGGGTGGCGTCCGGGAAGTTCCACAGCAGCCGCTCGCGCAGTTTGTTCAGCGGGTCCTGGTCGTTCAGGTCACCGGTGTAGGTGTTGATCGTCCTCGCGGCTCCCACCATGTTGACCAGGATCGTCGCCCCCGCCGGGATGCCCTCGAACTCGATCCCCTGCATGCCGCCGGTGGGGCCGGTCAGGTCGAAGTCCACGGTGAACACCTGCAACGCGGATTTACCGTCCCCGGTGAACAGGGTCCGATAGCCCTGGTTGACCGCTGTGCCCGTGGTCGGCCGCGGTGTGGTGCCTTCCCGCGCGTAGCACTTGCTCGCCACCCGGAGATCCTCGCGCAGGCCCACATAGGGTTTCGCCGCGTCGGGGTCCTTTTCGAGGTCGCCGATCACCGTCCCGGTGACGGTTCCCGCGTGCCGGACGACACCGCCCTCGGCGAGCAGCCGCTGGCCCGCCGCGACGCTGACGTTTCCGCCGGTGGTCAGGAAGTCGGCGCCGTCCGGCGGCGGAACGCGTGATCCGACACCGGCGATGCCGACGTTGTAGATGGAGGAGGCGCCCGCGCGTTTCGCCATGTCGAAATCGCCGAGGACGACGACCCGTCCTTCGGCTTCGGCCGCGGCTTCCCGTACCTGGAATTCACCGCCGACATAGACGTTGATGCCGTTGTCGCGGCCGGCGTAGTCGTTGTTGTTCACCGGCGGATACTTTCCGGGGCACGCCGGCCCGACACACGGTCCCAGCCCACCCGGCAAGGGGGCGGCGACCGCGCCATCGGTGACCACGAGAGCCGCCACGCACACCACGGCGGCGGCACCGGCGGAAAGGGAGGCGAATCGCCTTGCACGCATGCGGCGATTCTTGTGCCCTTGGCCCGGAAGAACACAATCGGAATCCGGAAATACCCCCGACCGGGCGAGGCGGGTGACCCGGCCCATTCGTGGCCGTCCAGCGTTGTCCAGACAACGAAATTCCAGGTGGAAGACGGAAACTCTAGAGTCGGCCCGGTGAAGACCGAAGTGGACCGGCGCATCGGTTCGGTGGAAGTGCTCGCGGGCTTTCTCGTGCTCGTTCTGCTCGCGCGAGGCCTGCTCGGTGACGTACTCGGGACGCCGATCGTGCAGACCTGGACGACGGTCTTCGTTTCGATCGTGCTCCAGGCCGTTCCGTTCCTCGTCTTCGGCGTGACCCTTTCCGCGGTGATCGCGGTCTTCGTCCCGCGGGAATTCTTCGCGAAAGCGCTGCCGAAACATCCGGCTCTCGCGGTTCCGGTCGCCGCGGCGACCGGAATGGTGCTGCCGGGGTGCGAATGCGGCTCGGTCCCGGTCGCCGGCGCCCTGGTCCGCAAGGGGGTCACCCCGGCCGCGGCGCTGGCGTTCCTGCTCGCGGCCCCCGCCCTCAACCCGGTCGTGCTGGCCGCGACCGCGATCGCGTTCCCGGACCGGCCGTCGATGGTCTTCGCCAGGGCCGCGGCCGGGCTCGCCGCCTCGGTCGTGATGGGCTGGCTGTGGCTCGGGCTCGGCCGGGCCGAGTGGATCAAGCTGCCGGAACACGTTCACGGTGACACCCGCTGGCGGGCGTTCGCCGGCGCGGCGGGCCACGACCTGGTGCACGCGGGCGGATTCCTGGTGGTCGGAGCCATGGCGGCCGCGACGCTCAACGTCGTGATCCCGGGCCGCTGGATCCAGGCCGTCGCGGACGATCCGGTGCTCGGTGTCCTCGCGCTGTCGCTGCTGGCGGTCCTGTTGTCGATCTGCAGCGAGGCGGACGCCTTCGTCGCCGCGTCCTTGACCCAGTTCTCCCTCACCGCCCGCCTGGCGTTCCTGGTGGTCGGGCCGATGATCGACCTGAAACTGTTCGCGATGCAGGCCGGCACCTTCGGCAGGCGCTTCGCCGCGCGGTTCGCGCCCGCCACGTTCGTGGTCGCGCTCGCCTGCGCGGCGGTCACCGGGACGGTGCTCTGGTGAACCGGACCGCCGCGACCGTCGTGCTGCTCCTCCTGGGCGCGGCGGTGCTCAAGGTCTGCCTGACCGGCCAATACCTGCGCTATGTCAAGGAAGGGCTTTGGCCGTTCCTCCTCGCGTCGGGTCTCCTGGTCCTGATGCTGGCGGCCACGAACCGCCATCGTCACCCGAAAGTGGCCTGGTTGCTCCCGCTTCCGGTCCTCGCCCTGCTCCTGGTCTCCCCGCAACCGCTCGGCAGTTACGCGGCGGGCAACGCGGGCATGGCGCTGACGCGCTCCGACGAGTACCCGCCCCTGCCCGACGGCGATCCGGTGAAGGTGACCGTCCTGGACTACGCCTCGCGCGCGGTGTTCGACGAGGGCCGTTCCCTCGGTGCGAGACGGGTCGTGCTCACCGGCTTCACCGCCACCGGTCCGGACGGCGCGTCACTGCTCGTCCGGATGATCCTGACCTGCTGCGCCGCCGACGGACGGCCGGTCAAGATCGTGCTGGACGGCCGCGTTCCGAGCGAGCCCGACACCTGGATCGAGGTCACCGGCACGTTCAGGCCGGGGTCCGTGGTGGACGAGGTCAACGGGGAACGCATCCCATTCCTCAAGGTCGAAAGCGCCACGCCGGTGCCCGCGCCCGAACGTCCCTACGAATAGTCAGGTCCAGCTCCACTGGATCCCGTACTGACCGGGGGCCGGATCGAGGGTGATGAACTGGAAGGTGCTGATGTCCCGGTCGAACGTCGCTTCGCACCGTTCCTCGGGTGGCAGCACGCCGCGCGGCCGGAAGAACCCGGCGCATCGCCGCGGCAACCGCCCTGGATCGAAGGTGACCTGCACCGCGATATCCCGTGCCGGCCGGTAGAGCGCGACCTGCACGTGCCGCTTGCCCTGGCCCGGCGGATAGCGCACGCCGAACTCCACGACGGCGAGTTCGCCGGCGGCCAAGGTGCGGTCGAGAGCGAATTCGAAGACGCAGGTGGACGACGGGACGTCCGCGCGGAACCGCGCCGGACGGCACCCGTCGGTGAACAGCACGGCCGGTGGCCGGGTGATGCTCGTACCCCGGTTCACGAAGACGAATCGCGAGGTGCCGTCGCGATCGGCGCGGATCAGCCGCCGGACCCGGACCGATTCCTGGTTGCCGTCAGCGTCGACACGATAGGAGAGGTACTGCGAAAGCCGGTGCGGGGTGTCCAGTTCGTCCGGTGTCACGTCCATTTTGGACAGGGCGCGCACCACCTCCTCCGGCCGCCGCCACACCTGGTCGTAGGTCAGGGTGTCTCCGGTGCGGACGGTCCAGCGACCGCGGGGGCGGCGCGGGCCGAGCAATCCGGTCAGCGTTTCCGCCGGCTGGCCGAGAATGACCTCCAGCGCGGTCACCGCCGCGAGTGAACTCGCTCGTTCCGGCCGATTTTCGCCATTCTGCCAATAGCTCAGCGCGCTGATGCTGACCGGTGTCTCCTGCTCACGCAATCGGCGGCTGATCTCGCTGAGACTCAGCCCGCTGCGTTCGATCGCGGCGCGCAGTGTGGCACCGAATTCCGCCGGAGCGAGACTCGTCATGAAGGCGCAGCGTACCGTCCGGAACGCCCGACTTTCGTCGGGTGAACCGGCGCCGTTCAGAGTTATCCAGCCTCTCCGCGACTTTTCGTTGACCCTCCACCGGCCGCGATTAGGGTCGAATCGTCGGAAGAATCCCCGAATGGCCGACGACTCGCACGTCCTCCCGCCGATGACCGAAGAGGATGGTCTCCCATGCGCTCAACCACAAGACGATGGCGCCGCCGCACGCTCGCCGTCGCGACCTCCACGCTGGCGGTCGGGGCCTTCCTGGTCGCCGCGCAACCCCAAGCGGGTGGAGCCGCGTCACCCGCCGTGCCCGAAGTGGCCGATCAGGTTCCGCAACTGACCGAAACGGGTGTCACCAGCGGCCCAGCCTCGATCTCCGGTGGCGGGGCGTCCGCTCTGGCCGGCCGGTCCGTCTGCGCGCCGGGCGCACACTGGCTACGGGTCCGGTTCACGGAACTTTCGTTACGTGGCAACGACTCCGTGACCCTGACCGGCAGCAGCGCCGGCTCGTACACGCTTACCGCGCGGCACTGGCCAGGCAAGGCGTTCCACACCCGCGCGTTCGAAGGCGACTGTGTGCGGGTCTCGGCGGCGCTGTCCGATCCGGCCAGCCGCTTCGCCATCGACGCCTACCAGGCGGGCGACCGGCCGCTCGCCGCGGCGACGACGACCGTCGCCGCCGTCGGCGACGTCTGCGGGTCTTCGTGCAACCAGACCGCGCCGCTGATCAAGAACATGAACCCGCAGGCGCTGATCCTGGCCGGGGACAACGCCTACAGTTCGGGCACGCTGTCGGAATACAAGAACAACTTCGACCCCTATTACGGGCAGTTCAAAGCGATCACCTATCCGACGCCGGGCAACCACGAATACAACACGTCCGGCGCCTCCGGCTACTTCGATTACTTCGGTGCGCGGGCCGGGGAACGGGGCAAGGGCTACTACAGCTTCGACGTCGGTGACTGGCATTTCGTGGCGCTCAACTCCAACATCACCCGGAGCACCGGTTCGGCGCAGGAGACCTGGCTGAAGAACGATCTGGCGGCGAGCACCAAACCGTGCACGGCCGCGTTCTTCCACCATCCGCGGTTCAGCCGCGGCACGCACGGCGACGACTCGTCGGTCACGCCGTTCTTCCAGGCGCTCTACAACGCGAAGGCCGATCTGATCGTCGTCGGCCACGACCACAATTACCAGCGCTACGCGCCGTCGCGGCCGGACGGTACCCGCGACGACGCGAACGGCGTGCGCGAAGTGCTGATCGGTACCGGCGGACGGGGCTACTACAACTTCGACCAGTCCTCGGCCGCCGTGCAGGAGGCGGGCAACACCAACACCTTCGGCGTCGGGAAGCTGACACTGAGCGCGACCGACTACCGCAGCGACTTCGTGCCGGTGTCGGGCCGTACCTTCACCGACACCGCGACCGGCAAATGCAAGAAGGCCGTCTCCTCCCCCGCCTTCTCCGTCGGCACCAGCCCATCGTCGGTCTCGGTGAAACCGGGTGGGACCGCGTCGGTCACGGTGAACGTCGGCAGCACCGGCGGTTTCAGCGCGGCGACCGCGCTTTCGGTCTCCGGCCTGCCCTCGGGGGTGACCGGGACGATCTCCCCGTCGTCGGTCACCCCGCCCGCCAACGGCACCGCGACCGCGACGCTGAGCTTGTCCGCATCGGACACCGCGTCCGGCTCGGCGACCGCCACGGTCAGCGGGTCCTCGGGCTCCACGACCCAAACGGCGAAGGTCTCGGTGAGCGTCGGCACGGCGGGCGGTGAGGCGTTCTCCGACGACTTCGAGACCGACAAGGGCTGGCGGCTCAACGCGGCCGGAACGGACACCGCCAGCTCGGGCAAGTGGGAACGGGGCGATCCGGAGCAGACCACGTCGACCTACAGCAACCAGATCAAGCAGCGCGGCGACACCACCAGCGGCGTGAACTGCCTGGTCACCGGGCGGCTGGCCGGTTCCGAGTACGGCGCCAACGACCTCGACGGCGGGGCGTCGTCGATGGCCTCGCCGTCGTTCACGGTGCCCGCGGGCGGGAAATTGACCTTCTCCTACACCTTCGCGCACGGCGACAACGCGACCTCGGCGGACTACCTGCGGATCCGCGTCCTCGACGGAACCACGCCCACGACGGTGTTCGAGAAGACCGGGTCCGCGACCGAGGTGGCCGGCGTCTGGCAGAACGCGACGGCGGACCTGTCGTCGTTCGCCGGCCGTAGCGTGCGTCTGCTGGTCGAAGCCGCCGACGCGAGCACCGCGTCGCTGTGGGAGTCCGCGGTCGACGACATCCGCGTGGTGTAGGGGTCACCGCGCTCTTCCGCCTGTCGAACGTGTCGCGACGAGGTGGTCGGCGCGGACGAGTGACCGGGGTGAAGGCTCCCTTCACCGCATTAGACGCGACGAAGGGAGCTTTCACCCCACCACCGACCCGCCCGCGACCACGACACCTTTTGCCTTACCGCTCAACAGAACCACCCGAATCACTCACGACAGCAGTGCCGGGAAGGCCCGCCATGTACGTCTCCTCCCTCCGCTCAGCCGACCCCGCCCGGCCACCGAGCCGCACGAAGCACGCGGTCTCGAGCACCGTCATCGGCCTGGGCGTGGTCAGCCTGATCACGGACATGTCCGCCGAGATGGTCACCGCCGTCCTCCCGCTCTACCTCGTGTACGGCCTCGGCGTCGGGTTCCTGCAGCTGGGCGCGATCGACGGGCTGTACACGGGGGCGACGGCGTTGTTGCGGCTGGCGGGTGGCTACCTCGCCGACCGTCTCGGCCGTCCGAAGGCCGTGGCCCTGGCGGGCTACGGCCTTTCGGCGGCGACCAAACTCGCCTTCCCCGCGGCCGGGTCCTCGCTCGGCGCGATCGGCCTGGTGATCGGGGCCGATCGCGCGGGCAAGGGCATCCGCACCGCGCCGCGGGACGCGATGATCACCCTCGCCACCCCCGCGGGCGGCCTGGGCCGCGCGTTCGGTGTCCATCGCGCCATGGACACGGCGGGCGCGCTGCTCGGGCCGATCATCGCGTTCGGCCTGCTGACCTTGCTCGTCGGCGACTACCCGGCGGTGTTCGGGGTGAGCTTCTGCCTCGCCGTGATCGCGGTGATCGTGCTGGCGGTGTTCGTCCGTGCCCCCGCCGGGACGGTCGAACGATCGCGTGTCCGGCTGCGAGCGGGTTTCGCCCTGCTGCGACAGCCCGGGCTCCGCGGTACCTGCCTGGCCGCGGCGCTTCTCGGTGTCTGCACGGTCGGCGACATGTTCCTGTTCGTCGGCGTGCAGCGATCCGCGGGGTTACCGCCCGGGGCGCTTCCCCTGCTGCCGCTGGCGACGGCGCTGGCGTTCATGGTGCTGGCATCGCCGATCGGACGGCTCGCGGACCGGCTCGGACGATGGAAGGTGTTCCTGGCCGGGCACGTCGTGTTGCTCGCCGCGTACGTCGTCCTGGCCGCTTCGGCGACCGGATGGCTCGTCGCGGCGGTCGTCCTGGCGGCACACGGGGTGTTCTACGCGTGCACGGACGGCGTGCTGATGGCACACGCGGCGCCACAGGTGCCGGAGTCGTTGCGGGCCACCGGGCTCGCGTTCGTCCAAACAGGACAAGCACTGGCGAGGGCCACCGGTGCGGTGTTGTTCGGCGCGCTCGCGGCCGGAACGGCGTTGCGCCCCGCGTTCGCGGTGTTCGCCGTGGCGCTGCTGGTATCGGTACTGGCCGGAACGAGGAACGAATGAAGCGGACTTGGGCGGGCGTCGCGGCGGTCGTTCTGATCGTGGTGGCCGGGGCGGTCTTCGTCGGGCTTCGTACCGGCGACGCGGTGGCGGAGCAGCGGTTGGACCTCGCCCACGGCGGGCTGCTGTACGTGGACGAGTCGGGCCGCGTCCGGCAGGACGACCGCGTCGGCCCGTCCTGTCAGCGGGTGGACGTCGCCGCGGGCACTCTGGCGTGCCTGCGCGCGACGGCGGTCCCCGACCAGGCCGAGCTGGTCGTCACCAAACCCGGAGCCGAACCCCGGCTGATCTCCGAATGGGGACTGCCGTCCCGGGTCCGGGTGTCGCCGTCCGGGCGGCTGGTGGGCTGGACGGTGTTCCGCGCCGGTGACTCGTATCTGGGCGGGGCGGGCACGTTCTCCACCACCGCCGGGATCTACGACCTGGAGACGGGAAACCACTACGGCTCCCTGGAGGACTTCGCGCTCACTGTCGACGGAAAACCGTATCCCGCCAAGGATCTGAACTACTGGGGAGTGACCTTCGCCCGCGACGATCTGACGTTCTACGCCACCGCCCGGTCCGCGGGCGGCACCTGGCTGGTGCGAGGCGATCTCCGCGGTCGCACGCTGACCACGCTGCGGCACAACGTCGAATGTCCCTCCCTTTCGCCGGACGGCACCCGCGTCGCCTACAAGTTCCGCGAGGGCGACCGCTGGCGGCTGCACGTGCTGTCCCTGGCCGACGGCCGTGACGTCCCGCTCGCCGATCCCGCGCATCTCGACGACCAGGCACAGTGGCTGGACGACCGGACCGTCGCCTACGGCCGGGACAAGGCGATCTACTCCGTTCCCGCCGACGGCACCGGCGCGCCCACGCTCGTCCGCGCGAACGCCTCCTCCCCCGCGGTCGTGCGGTGATCCCCCGTGACTGCACCCCGATCGGCCTGGCCTTGGCGGCGGTGGCCGCCGTCGTGGTCGTGGTCCTGCCCGCGACGGCCCCCGCGGTCAAGGCTCCGGTCGTCGCGTCGGACGCCGACGTCTGGCCCAGCGCGCGGATCACCGCGAACACCGTCACCGGGCCGCCCTACACACCGTTGGCGTACCTCGATTCCGGGACCTCCGCCGGGGTCACCCGGGCGGGCGATTCGATCCGCCTGACGCTGGGAGAACGGGTACTCCGCGAAGTCCCGCTGTCGGGTTCTCCACGGTTCGTTCTCACCGCTTCGCCCGCCGCGCTGGTGTGGCTGGAACTGTCCGACATCACCGGGACGGGCGCGTTGTGGCGCTCCGGGCCCCGCGGTGAGAACCCCGCCCTGGTCACCGCCGACACCGGGCGGGTCGTGCTCCTGGACTCCCAGTACGACCTCGTCGTGCACGGAGACCAGGCTTCCTGGGCCGCCGTGCGGGGCGACGCCACCGAGGTGCGGACGGTCGCGTTGTCCGGCGGCCCGGTGACCGGCACCCCGCTGCCCGGCGACTTCGCGCTCACCGCCTGGCCGTTCGCGACGTCGGCCGCCGTCGAGCAGGCAGGACCGTCGGAGCTGGTGGACCTCCGCGACGGCCGCGTCAAGAAGATCGGCGGGCAGAACGTCGAACTGGTCGACTGCACACCGTCCTGGTGCCGCGTCCAGGTACTGCGCCAGAGCGGGACGGCGCGGTTCGACCTGATGAAGCCCGACGGCTCCGCACGAAGACGGGTCGGCGGGAAAGGGATCCGGCCCGCGTTCGGCGACGTCGTCGTGCTCGACCGGTACGCGGTCGTGGTCGACGACGACCGCGGCGTGCTCGCCCTCTACGACACCGCCACCGGGCGGATGGCCGACCTGGCGGCGGAGTTCGGCACCGTGCTGGCGCGGGGGCCGTACGTGTGGTGGTCGGTGGGCGGGAACGAGGCGCTCACCTGGCGGGTACTGGACCTGCGCACGCTCGAGGCATCTGTTTGACTGCTGCCGTGCCGTCCGATCCTGAGACCTCCGTCGAAGCGGAGTTCTCGCGGGTGGTCGGCCGGTTCGCCGGCCCGGCCAGAGGTGCCGGGCTGCTCGTGATCAGCGTTTTCGGCGTGCTCGCCACACCTTCGGACGCGCTCCCGCTCGCCTTCGGTCTGCTCGCGCTCGCCTTGGTCACTGCCGTGACCGAATACGTCGTGGGGAAGACGGGCCGAGGCAGGCCGGTGGCGTTCGCGCTGGCCTTGGTGCGCGCCGCGGCGGTCTGCGGCACTCAGTTCCTCACCGCGCCCGAAGCGGGCGAGCTGAACCAGTGGGCGCTCAACGTGCTCACCCTCACCGCGATCACCCTCCAATGGGAATGGCCGCCGAAGATCACCGTGCCCGCCATCGCCGGCCTGCTGGCGATCGAAGTGGTGCCGCTCGGTTTCGAGGACGGTTTCTCGGTGGTACTGCGTGTGGTCATCGAAGCCGCCCTCGCCCGTGGCGCCTTCCTCCTGCTCTCGCGGACGACGCGCCGGATCGACCACCTCCGCGACCGCCGGGCCCGGCTGACGCGTGAGGAATCCCTTGCCGTGGAACGACGTCAGCGGGAACGGGAGTATCTGGCCGTCCTGCACGACACGGCGGCGGCCACCTTTCTCACGGTGGCCCAGCGCGGGGAAACGACGGACCCGGCCGAGGTCGCCGGATACGCCCGCCGCGATCTCGCGATCCTCACCGGCGAATCCGGCCCCGGCAGTGTGGTCGACCTCGAGAACTCGTTGCGCGGCGTGCTCGCGCAAAGCCCGGTGAAGGTCGAGACGCGCTGGTCGCCGGTCGCGCCGATCCCGGCGTCCGCGGCGCTGGCGCTGGTCCGCGCCGTGCGCGAGGCGCTGGTGAACGTCGACCGGCACGCGGGTGTCCGCGAAGCCCGGCTGACGGTCGAAGACGGGGTGCGCGTGACCGTCCGGGACGAAGGCCGCGGCTTCGATCCGGCGAAGACCCCGGCGCAGCGGCGAGGTGTCCGGGAATCGCTCGTCGAACGCATGGCCGCGGCGGGCGGCCGGGCCGAGGTGACCTCCGCGCCCGGCGCGGGGACCACGGTGGAACTGGTGTGGCCGCATGAATGAGACCGCGGACCGCGTACTCGGCGGCTGCCGGATCGCGGTACTGCTCGCGGCGGCGGCGATCCAGGTCGGGCTCAGCCTGGCCCGGCTGACCTCCACCCCGGACCGGATCGCGTTCGCGGCGCTCGCCGGCGTGCTCGTCGTGGCGGCGTGGTGGGTGCTGCGCTGGAAACCGGTCCCCTGGCCGGTCGCGCTCGCGGGGGCGGTGGTGGTCCTCGCGGCGTCGACGGTCGCCGTCTGGACGCTGTCCCCGGACCGGCTTTTCGGCGACGAGGACTGGGCGTCCGGCCTCGCGGGCTGGCATCTGCTGGTGCTGCTCCTGGACCGCCCCGCGGTCGCGATGACCGCACTCGTCCTCCAGATGACGCTCGCCCTCGGCAGGCAGTTCGGCGCGGTGCCCGCCGATCGCGGCGAGATCGGCGGCGTGGTGATCGTCGCGCTCAGCGTGCTCACCTTCCAGGCCGCGACGCTGGCGCTGATCGGGGTGGTCAACCGGCGGGCGGGCGAAGCCGCGGAGGCTTCGGCCGAACGGGACCGCCAGGCCCACCGCATGGCGCTCGCCGAGGAGCGGGAGGCCGACCAGCGGAACCGGTTCGCCGGGCAGCTCGGGGCCACCTTGCCGCTGCTGGCCGGGCTGGCCGACCGCACCCTCGACCCGCGTGACGACGAGGTGCGGCGGCGGTGCGCGCTCGCGGCCACGCAATTGCGGCGGCTGTTCGCGGAGAACGACGACGTCCCCGACCCGCTGCTGCACGAGGTCTCGGCGTGCGTCGATCTCGCCGAGCGGCGGGGATTGACGGTGACACTGGCGGTCAGCGGCGAACCGGCTCCCGTGCCGACCGCCGTCCGCCGCGAACTGACCGGTCCGCTGATGACCGCGCTGGTCGCCGCCCGGTCGCAGGCCAGGGTCAGCGTCCTGCGCGCCGACGACGAGATCCGTGTCGCGGTGATCACGGACGGTGAACCCGGTGCGACGGCGAACGGATCGGGCGCCGTCGACGTCGAATGGCACGCACTGGGAGAACGATCTTGGATGGAGGCGAAATGGCGTTCGCGACCGAACTGACCGCGGTGGTCGTCGACGATCATCCGGCCGTACGGGCCGGTGTCGTGCACTGGCTGTCCTGCGGCACCCCGCCGGTCAGTGTCGTGGCCGAGGGCGAGGACGTGCGGGCCGCGTGGATCGGCGAAGGCGCGCAGGCCGACGTCGTCATCCTCGACCTGCACCTGAACAGCACCACCCCGGCGATGGGTGATCTACGGCGGCTCACCGAGGCGGGCCGCCGTGTCGTCGTCTACTCGATGCGGGCCGACGACGAGACCGTCCTGCAATGCCTCGAACTCGGCGCGCTCAGCTATCTCACCAAGGCCGAGGGCGCGGACCACCTCCTCGAAGCCGTACGCACCGCGGCGGCCGACCGGTCGTACACGCCGCCGTCGCTGGCGGGCGCGATGGCCGGGGACCGCTCCGACCGGCGCCCCGCCCTCTCCGCGCGCGAGACCGAGGTGCTCATCGAGTGGTTCCAGTCCGAGTCGAAGGACTTCGTGGCGCACCGGCTGGGCATCTCGCCGAACACGGTCAACTCGCATCTCGAGCGGATCCGGGTCAAGTACGCCCAGATCGGCAGGGAGGCCCCGACCAAGGCCGCGCTCGTCGCGCGGGCGATCCAGGACGGACTGATCGGCGTGAGCGATTTGTGATCGGTCGTGGTGCGAACGGACCACTCTCACCTCCCCTCGGCGCGGCTACGGTGCGTGACGAGCACGCCGGAGTTCGTCCGGCGGGAGTCCGAGGAGATCCATGAAGCCCGCCCGCACCGCCCTGATCGCCACCGGCTGCGCCGCCGCGCTGCTGCTTTCCGCCTGTGGCGGCGAGGAGGGCGGGAAGACCGTCAGGGCCGACGGCACCCTGGCGCCCGGCAGCACGCTGAAGGTCGGCGAACGCGCCGTCGTCCCGTTCAGCGACGCGGGCAAGTCCGGCACCATCGCGATCACCGTCAAGTCGATCGACATCGGCCCCAAGGAAGACCTCGCGAAGTTCAAGGACAAGGGCGAAGGCACGCTTCCGGTCTACGTCCGGATGGTGATCGAGAACGTCGGCGGCACGGACCTCGCCGACACGTCGGTGTCGGTGCGCGCGGTGGACGCGGACGGCAAGGGCACCAAGGTGATCATGGCCAGTGGCACCGCGGCCTGCAAAGGCGAGACGGCGGCCGAGGACTTCACCACCGCGGGCGCGACCTATGAGACCTGTGACACCGAAGGCGTCAAGGACGGTGGCGAGGTCGGCGGCGTGGCGTTCAACGCCGGTGACTACAAGGACGACCCGATCACCTGGAAGAAGTGATCACGTCCCCATTAGGCCGAACAGCGTAATCGATTCGTTACCTCTCGTGGTGCGAATGGCCCACACAGAAATGCTCCTCCATCGACTACGGTGCGTGGCGAGAACGCCGGAGCAGGGTTCGGCGGGGAGTCCGAGGAGATCCATGAAGTTCGACCGTATCGCTCTGTCCGCCGCCGGCTGCGCCGCTGTGCTGCTGCTTTCCGCCTGTGGCGGCAAGGAGGAGGGCGGCAGTCCGGCCCCCAGCCCGTCGCCCGCGCCGACGTCGGCCGCCGCGTCCTCGCCCGCGACCAGCGGTACCGTCCCGGTCTCGAACGCGGACGCCACCGCGCCCGGCACCGAACTCAAGGTCGGCGAACGCGCCGTCGTCCCGTTCAAGTACGGCAACGACAAGAGCGGCACCATCGCGATCACCGTCAAGGCGATCGAACTCGGCCCGAAGGAAGACCTCGCCTCCTACGGCGAGAAGGCCAAGGGCATGACGCCGGTGTACATCCGGATGACGGTGGAGAACGTCGGCGGCACGGACCTCACCTACAGCACGGTGCGCGTGCGCGCGGTCGGCCCGGACAACAAGGGCACCGGCGTGATCATCACCGGCGAGACCACCAGCTGCCAGTCCGAGTCGGCGAAGAAGGACTTCAAGACCGCCGGCGCGACCTATGAGACCTGTGAACTCCAGGCCATCAGGGACGGCGGCGAGGTCGGCGGCGCGACCTTCAACGAAGGTGACGGCTACAAGGACAAGCCGATCACCTGGAAGAAGTAAGCCTTCCTTTGCGCGTGAAGGCCCCCTTTCCCTCGGCTGAGCCGAGGGTCCCGGCAAAGTCGTATCACCGGTGGCCAGAGCCACTCCTGGTGATTCGTGCTTCTAGCGTCCACAAAGGACACTTTCTCGGCTTAAAGTGACCGATTTGGGAACTTTGCGCACCTTCACGCGGGGGTGGGGGGGGGGGGGGGGGGGGGGGGTGCCCCCACGCGCACAAACCCCCCCCCGCAAACACGCCCAAGGCGCACAAAAAACCCAGAGGGGGGCCGGCCCACCCAACCCCGG